>CAMCCU010000358.1 GCA_945872975.1 Pedosphaera parvula Ellin514 | reverse complement strand
ACGGAACGATCGGCAGAATCTTTGTCGATGGCGTCGAGGTTTTCCAAAGGACCGTCTCCAACCTGAGCGTGGGTTACTCCATCGTGGTGGCGGCAAACGTCGGCTCTACGATCGACTTTGTCATCGACCCCGGCAACGCAAACAATGATTTCTGCGATGCAACCGTCTTCACCGCCGTAATTCGCACCACAGCGGGAGCCACTGTGGTGGCGGACACGATTGCCGACTGGTCCAACGTGGGCCAGCAAGGCGCAGCCGGATGGAGCTATGGTTACTTCAACGGCACCACTGGTGGAACTTACGCCACGAGCAAATACATCCCGTTCCCGAGCGGCACCGGACCGCACAGCTCGGCGAACTTCTGGAACGGAGAAGCATGGGTATGGTTCGATGGCCAACCGCCATTCGACACCATCGGGCAGATCGAAACACGTCCCAGCCGTTTCACGACAGGGGGCGTCAATGCCGAGGAACACCGCGTCATCCGCCGCTGGATCAGCGAGGTTGCCGGCACCCTTCAGGCGGACTGGCACATCGGAAAAAAAGATACGACGGGCACCGGTCTTACCCTCACGATTTACCAGAACGGCATCCAACGCGATACGTACACGCTCGCTCCCGCTGACTTCGTCGGGACGAACAGGACCACAATCATCTCTGGTGTCGCCATTGGCGATGCGATCGATTTCATGATTGCTCCCGGAGCAGACGTCATCGGCGACATCTGTTTCTTCAACGCCACCCTTCACGGCTCCGGCACTCTCGCCGGCCAGTTCGCCTCCAACGTCGGCAGCATGATGACGAACATCAACTCGTCCGCCTATCTGCGCATCCCCTTCAACGTCGCGGATGTTTCAAGACTCAGTGGACTCGCCTTGCGCCTCAAATACGACGATGGCTTTGCCGCCTATCTGAATGGCCATCTCGTCGCCAGCGCCAACGCGCCGGAGACCCTCGCGTGGAACTCCGCCTCCACCAGCGCTCACGCGGACACCGACGCCAGCCAGTTTGAGAATTTCAATCTCGATACCGAAAAAGACTTCCTCGTGACCGGCAACAACGTCCTCGCCATCCACGGCCTCAATGCCAGCGCAGCTGATTCAGACTTCCTCATCGCCGCTGAAGTGATCGCGACCACGGCGACGCTGGATGTGAATGGAAAACGTTACTTCTCCGGCCCCACGCCCGGATCGGTCAACGGCGTGGGCACGACGACCATCGGGCCGCTCATCACCCGGGTGCGGCATGAACCTGCGCAACCAGCTGATACGGAAGACCTCTTCGTCACGGCCAGGGTAAGCCCCACGCTCAATGCCGTGACGAATTTGAATTTGTATTACCGCGTGATGTATGGCGCTGAAGTCAGCCTCCGGATGCAGGACGACGGCCTGCACGGCGACGGCGTGGCGGGCGACGGCATCTTCGGCGCGGCTGTTCCCAACACGGCCTACACGCCCGGCCAGTTGGTCCGGTATTACTTCGTGGCAGCCGACGCCCAGAACAACCAGAGCCGACAGCCGCCGATCGGAGACACGAACAATTCCTCGCTCTATTTCGGAACCGTGGTGCGAGACCCTTCGCTGACCAACCAGCTTCCCGTGCTGCACTGGTTCACGCAGGGCACCGTTAGCTCCACGACCTTCGTGCGGGCCAGTTTTTATTGGCAGGGCGAGCTGTATGACAACGTGAAGATGAACACTCACGGGCAGTCCAGCGGCGGTTTCCGCAACCACAGCTTCAACGTGGACTTCAATCCGGATCATAATTTCAAACCGGATGCCAGCATCCCGCGGGTGGACGACATCAACTTGTTGAGCAGCTATGCGGACAAGGCGCACATGCGACTCATGCTGTCGTATCAAATTTACGCCGACTCCGGACCGCTCGCCCCCCACCACTACGTCGTACCGGCGCGCATGCAGTCGAATGGCGTTTTCCACAGCATCATGCACATCACAGAGAACGGGGATGACAAGTATCTGAAGCGCATCAATCGCGACCCGAACGGCGCGATGTACAAGATGTATACCGACCCTTCCGTTGAAGGAAGCGCAGAGAAGAAGACACGACGTTACGAGGACAAATCCGACTTCAAAGCGCTCGTCGCCGGCATCAACTCCGCCACCAACCGGACGTTTATCCATGACAATGTGGATGTGTCCGAGGCGGTCAACTTTTTCGCCGCGATGATCATCACTGCTAGTGTCGATTGTTGTCACAAGAACTTTTACCTGTACCGCGACAGCGACGGCGACCGTGAGTGGGAAATGCTCCCGTGGGATTTCGACCTGAGCTTTGGACGCAACTGGCAGGGGGGCGAGACATACTGGGATGATCGCGTGTATCCAAACAACGGCCTGTTCGTAGGCGGCTCCTTCCCGTTGGGTCCGTTCCTGTTCAACAGCCCCACGACTCGCGCCATGTATCTCCGCCGCGTCCGCACCTTGCAGGACGAACTCTTGCAGACCAACGGCATGGCATATGCCGATCTCAACTTTGAGAAACAGATCGACTCCTGGACATCCATCATGACTGCCGACGGATTGCTCGACATCGCGAAATGGGGAACATGGGGCGGTGGCAATGGCGGCGATGGTGGGGCTTCTGGCACCAGAATCGACAACCCGACCAATCAGTATTATCGCCCCCTGCCCCAGGCGGCAGCGGAGATGAAAACGAACTATCTGGTCAATCGCCGGAAGTTTGTCTTCGATCAGAAGATGGGACTCGCTGCGGAATTCCCGAATGCCCAGCCCACCAATGCCGTCGTCACCTTCGGTGCCTTGGAATACAATCCATCCAACGGCAATCAGGGCGAGGAATACCTCCAGCTCATCAACACGAACGCCTACGCGGTGGACATCACAGGCTGGAAAATCTCAGGTGCGGTGGAGCACACGTTCCAGGCTGGCGTCGTCATCCCTGGCGTCGCATCCAGCAACAAGCTCTACGTCGTCGCGGATAAGCGCGCCTTCCGCGCCCGCGCTGTTTCGCCCAAGGGCGGCCAGGGTCTTTACATCGAAGGTCCCTTCAAAGGCCAGCTCTCCGCCCGTGGCGAGACACTTGTGCTCTCCGACAAAAAGGGCCGTGTCGTCAGCACCAATCTCTACCTTGGCAATCCCAGTGGCCCGCAGCAAAACCTGCGCATCACGGAGATCATGTATCATCCCCCGGCTGCGCCCGTCGGCAGCCCTTACGAAGCGGAAGACTTTGAATACGTCGAGCTTCGCAACATCGGCCTGACGAACCTGAACCTTACCGGAGTCCGCTTCACCGGCGGCATCGACTTCAGCTTCACCGGCAGCGCGGTCACCACACTCACGCCGGGCGCCTACGTTTTGGTGGTGAAGAACCTCGCCGCCTTCACCTCTCGCTACGGTGCGCTCCCGAACATCGCCGGTCAGTATTCCGGCATCCTGAACAACGCCGGCGAGAACATCCAACTCGACGACGCGGTGGGAGAGAAGATCCTGAACTTCAGCTACAACAATTCGTGGTATCCGATTACCGACGGGCCCGGTGCTTCGCTCGTCATCGTCAATCAGAGCGCCGACTGGCGCAGTTGGGATCTGAGCGCGAGCTGGCGCCCGAGCGCGTATGATTTCGGATCGCCGGCCCAGAACGATCCAACGCCCGCGACTCCGCCCGCGCCAATCGTCATTAACGAAATCCTGACGCACACCGATCTGCCGCAGGTGGACGCCATCGAACTGCTGAATCCCACCGCGACCCCGGCCAACATCAGCGGCTGGTTCATCACGGATGACTTCGCCAGCCCCAAGAAATATCGCATCCCGAACGGCACGACGATCCCCGCCGGCGGCTTCGTTGTCTTCTCCGAAGACACATCCTTCGGCACCGGACCGAATGCCTTCTCCTTCAGCTCGAAGGGCGATGAGGCTTACCTCTTCTCGGGCGACGGCACGAACTTGACTGGCTACCTCCAAGGCTACTCGTTTGGTGCGGCGGAGAACGGTGTTTCCTTCGGTCGCTATACAAACAGCGCCACCAATGTTCATTTCGTGGCGCAAACGACGTTGACCCTCGGCTCCGCCAACGGCCTGCCGAAGGTCGGCCCGATCGTCATCAGCGAGATCAACTACCGCCCGGATGAGCTCACGCTCGGCGTGGACAATGAGATTGATGAATTCATCGAACTGGCGAACCTCACGGACGCAAGCGTGGCGCTCTACGACGCGAATATCCCGGCCAACACATGGCGTCTGCGCAGCGCCGTTGATTTCGACTTCCCCACCAACATAACGATCCCGGCCCACGGGCACGTCATCGTGGTGAGCTTCAATCCCGCCGAAACCGCGCTCTTCAACACCTTCACCTCCCGGTTCAGCGTGCCCGGGAACGTGCGCGTGCTCGGCCCATGGCAGGGACAGCTCGGCAACACCGGCGAAAGCATCCGGCTCTATCGGCCCGACATGCCGGAAACCAACGCAGTGCCGTACATCCTGATTGATCAAGTGGACTACAGCAATCAACTGCCGTGGACAGCGGCGGCGGACGGCATCGGTCTGACCTTGCAACGGCTGGTGGAGCCGGCCTATGGCAACGACCCGGTCAACTGGATCGGTGCCGCCGCATCGGCGGGCTCCATGTATATCGCTGGCGGCACCGCACCAAGCGTCACCGCACAGCCGCAAGACGTCACCGCGATCGCCGGACGGTCCGCGACCTTCAGTGTCAGTGTCGCCGGCACGCCGCCGTTCTCGTATCGATGGCGCTTCAACGGGACGATCCCCGTCGGCAGCGGCCCCACTTTGACCCTGCCCAACGTGCAACAAAACCAGGCCGGCACTTATACCGTGATCGTATTTAACTCCGCGGGAAGCGTAGTTAGCGCGGGCGCACAGTTGAACGTCGTGTTCCCGCCTTCGATCGTGCAACAGCCGCTCAGCCGCAACGTCTATATCAAGCCCGACCCGAAGGCGGCCAACCTGCCCAACGGCACCAACGTCACCTTCACCGTCGCGGGATCGAGTGGAAATTCGGCGCTCAACTACCAATGGCGTTTCAACGGCGTGGAGATTCCCGGAGCGACAGGCGCCTCTTACACTGTGTTGGACGTGCAGTTGGACGAGGAAGGCGACTACACCTGCGCCGTCACGGACAGCATCGCCACCGTGATCAGTGCTCCCGCGCGGCTTGTCCCCTGGCTTGCGCCGGTCATCGTCCTCAAGCCCACCGACTTGGTTGTCGCGGCAGGCAGCGAATTCACCGCGAGCGTCGAAGTCACCGGCAACCCCCTGCCGATGGCCTACAGTTGGCGTCGAAACCTTGGCTCAGTCGTCATCGCCACGAACTCGGGCAACTACAAGGCCAACTACATCACGCTCACCACTCACGCTGCCGTCCTGCAACTGACCAACAACATCAAAGACAGCAATTTTGTCATGCGCATCGTCGTTTACAACGACGCCAACACCGCACCCGGTGCCACCACCACCTTCAACGTCCGCGTCCTGGAGGACACGGATCGTGATGGCATCCCCGATATCATGGAAACCGCTCTCGGACTCGACTTGAACAACGCCGCCGATGCCGCAGGTGATCTGGATAACGACGGCATGAGCAACCGTGCTGAATACATCGCTGGCACAGATCCGAATAACAACCTCAGCTATCTGAGGATCGAGGAGAACATCCTCACCGGCGCGTCTTCGGTTCAAATCGCAGCGGTGTCGAATCGCACCTACACGGTCCAATACACCGACAACCTCGGCACAACCTCGTGGCAGAAGCTGGCGGACCTCGCGGCCCGAACGAACAACGTGGTCCACACACTCAACGATCCGAACTGGAGCACAAACCGCTACTACCGCGTAGTCGTACCGCGGCAGCCGTAACGCTCCGATTCACGGTGGTCCCGCCCGCCATGTGGCGAGGCGGGACCGCTGTTCCTTTGCAAGTTTTTGGAATACGGAGATGTCATGGCTCCGTCCGGTGCAAGTATTGGAGGTGAACGGCGCAACGACGCGCGCTGAATAGATCACAGGGTGAAAGCGCTAACGGTGTCGTTAGAATTGACGATGGTAGGCGTAAAGCGAATCAGACTAGCATGGACGTGAAACACCATTCGGCCGGAACGGAAAGAAGTCGG
>CAMCCU010000357.1 GCA_945872975.1 Pedosphaera parvula Ellin514 | reverse complement strand
CTGAGTGAGGCGGAGGAACGCTGGCTTTATTCCATGACGCGCCATTCGACACATCCGCTCGCTGTTCGGGTCGGCGAATCGATCGCGCGCGAGCATTTCCCGGAACCGGTGCGCTCGTTCCTCGAAACCGCCGGCTGCGGCATGGAGGGGAGCGTTCTTGGTAACGAAGTCTGGATGGGATCGGCTGCGTGGCTCGAATCGCGCGGTGCGCGGCGCGCGACGTTTACGCCGCTTTCAGGTGCGACTGAAGATCGGGGGTCGAAGCGGTCTGAAGGTTGCGCTCCAACACCTCAAGGCTCCGCCGTCCACATCGCCATCAATGGCCGGTATCGCGGCTGCTTCCACCTCGCAAGCGCGCTGCGTCCCGATGCTGAAAAGCTCATCGCGGCGCTTGCGCGCGATTATGAACTCGCGCTCCTCAGTGGCGACAACGCCAAGGAACGTTCGCGTTTCACCGAGGTCTTCGGTCCTGATGCGCATCTTCACTTCAACCAAAGTCCGATCAACAAACTGGGCTTCATCCGCGAACTCCAGGAGCGCGGTCGCACGGTGATGATGGTGGGCGATGGCTTGAACGACGCCGGCGCGCTGCAACAGAGCGATGTCGGCGTGGCCGTCGTGGAGAACGTCAGCGCGTTCTCGCCCGCGAGCGATGTCATTGCGGCATCGAGCACCGTGCCTCAGCTCGGCGGGGTTCTGCGATTTGCCAAGGACACAGTGCGCATCGTGCGTGCGGCATTCATGGTTTCGGCGGCATACAATGTGATCGGTGTCGCCATCGCCGCGTCGGGACGGCTCTCGCCGGTGGTGTGTGCGGTGTTGATGCCGCTGAGCTCGATTACGGTGGTGGCATTCGCCTGCGGCGCGACGACTTGGGCATCGCGTCGCAGCAACGAGGTTAAAAATTTCGCAAAAGAGGGTGAGTCCAAAGCGGCGCACATGAATTACGAAAAGGCGTCGGTATGAGCATCATTCTCGTTCTCATTCCTCTGAGCATCGTGTTTGCGGTGGCGTTTCTCGCCGCCTTCGTTTGGGCTGTGCGCTCGGGGCAATACGAGGATACCTGCACGCCATCAATGCGTCTGCTGCTGGATGACCCCGCGGCCAGGCCGACCGGAAAGATTTCTCCAACCATCAAGAAAACGAACAACGATGAACCTTGAAACATTCAAATACGACAACCGGATTGTCCGGGCTTTCGCGATAGTCACGGTGATATGGGGTCTGGTCGGCTTTAGTGCGGGCTTGCTCATCGCCTGCCAGCTGTTCTGGCCGGATCTGAACCTCAACCTGCAATACACCACGTTCGGCCGTCTCCGCCCGCTGCATACGAACGCTGTCATCTTTGCGTTCGTGGGCAACGGCATGTTCATGGGGATCTACTACTCGCTGCAGCGGCTCTGCAAGGCGCGCATGTTCAGCGACAAGTTGAGCTGGTTCAATTTTTGGGGCTGGCAGGCCATCATCGTTGCCGCAGCGGTCACGCTGCCGCTCGGTCTCACGTCAAGCAAGGAATACGCGGAACTCGAGTGGCCGATCGATATCGCCATCGCGTTGGTCTGGGTGGCGTTCACCGTCAATCTTCTGGGTACGATCATCAAACGACGTGAGAAACACATCTACGTCGCCATCTGGTTCTACATCTCCACCGCGCTCACGGTGGCGATGCTGCACATTGTGAACTCAATGGCCATTCCGGCGGGCCTGTTCAAGAGCTACTCGATGTATGCCGGCGTGCAAGATGCGCTGGTGCAATGGTGGTACGCACACAACGCCGTGGCGTTCTTCCTCACCACGTCCTACCTCGGCATGATGTATTACTTCCTGCCGAAGGCGGCGGATCGGCCGGTGTTCAGTTACCGCCTCTCGATCATTCATTTCTGGGCGCTCATCTTCATCTACATCTGGGCCGGCCCGCATCACTTGCTCTACACCGCGTTGCCGGACTGGGCCCAGTCTCTCGGCATGGTGTTCTCACTCATGCTCGTCGCACCGAGTTGGGGCGGCATGTTGAACGGCCTGCTCACGCTGCGCGGTGCCTGGCACAAGCTGCGCGAGGAACCGATGCTCAAATTCATGGTCGTCGCGCTGACGGCTTACGGCATGGCGACGCTCGAAGGCCCGTTGCTCTCGATCAAATCGGTCAACTCGCTCTCGCATTACACGGACTGGACCATCGCCCACGTTCACACGGGTGCGCTTGGCTGGAACGGCTTCCTCACCTTCAGTGTGCTCTACTGGCTGTTCCCGCGCCTTTACAACACCAAGCTCTACTCGAACAAGCTCGCGAACTGGCATTTCTGGATCGGTCTGCTCGGCATGATGTTCTACATCGTCCCGATGTATTGGGCGGGCGTGACGCAGGGCTTGATGTGGAAGCAATTCACCAGCGAAGGCTTCATGCAGTATCCGAACTTCCTGGAGACCGTGCTCCAGCTCTTCCCGATGTTCCGCCTGCGCGCGATTGGCGGCACGCTCTACATCATCGGCGCCTTCATCATGGCCTATAATCTCTGGCGCACTGCCAAGCAGGGCGAGTTCGTGCCGGACGTCGAAGTGCAGGCGCCACCGCTCTCCGCAGCTCCGGTGCATGCGGAAGACAAGACCGTCGGCTGGGGTCACCGCGCGCTCGAAGGCAAGCCGATGCTGCTGGCAGGGCTCGCGCTCGTCGCCGTTGTAATTGGTGGTCTCGTGGAATTCATCCCGATGTGGATCATCAAGGAGAACGTCCCGACGATCGCCAGCGTGAAGCCCTACACGCCGCTCGAAGTGCTCGGACGCGACATCTACATCCGCGAAGGCTGCGTGGGCTGCCATTCGCAGATGATCCGTCCGTTCCGCAGCGAGACCGAGCGTTACGGCGAATACTCCAAGGCGGGCGAGTTCGTGTTTGACCATCCGTTCCTGTGGGGCTCCAAGCGCACCGGGCCGGACCTGCACCGCATCGGAGGCAAGTATCCCGACGCGTGGCATTACAATCACATGGACGATCCGGGCACTACCTCGCCTGGTTCGCTCATGCCGCGCTACTCGTGGCTGCTCACGCAAAAGATCGATACGAACGCGCTCGCGCCTCGCCTCTCTGCGCTGCGCAAGGTCGGCGTGCCGTATCCAGCCGGCTTTGAGAACGGCGACGCGCAGAAGGATCTTGTGGCCCAGTCCTTGAAAGTCGTGGCCAACCTGAAGCAGGGCATGGTCACCAACGCCCCGGCGAACACGGAGATCATCGCGCTCATCGCGTATCTTCAGCGCTTGGGCACGGACATCAAAGTGCAGGCCACCACGAAATAATAGGAAAGCGTATGATTAAAAACGTTCTCACTGACATCGGCGGCATCGGCATCTATGGAGTCATCTCCATCTGCCTGTTCTTTGCTGTATTCACCGGCGCGCTCGTCTGGTCACTGCTCTTGAAGAAGACAGACCTCGATTCGCGCAGCGTACTGCCTCTGGACGACGGCACGGTCGTCCCAGCCACGAAAGGAAATCCCAGCCATGAATAAGAATCCCAACGAACCGAAACTGCTCGACCACGAGGCCGATGGCATCAAGGAACTTGATAACAACCTGCCGCGCTGGTGGGTGTGGATGTTCTACCTCTGCATCCTCTACGCTGCCGGATATCTCGGCTACTATCACGTGTTCAACATGGGCGACCTGCAAGCTGCTGAATACGCGAAGGAATCTGCGTTAGGTGAGAAGATCAAGGCTGAGGCCATCGGGAAGTTTGAGTCCGGCCTTGCGACGCTCACTCCCTCGAAGGAGTTGGCAGTCCTCTCCGAAGGTCAGGCGACATACACGACGCTTTGCGCGCCATGCCATCGCCCGGACGGCGGCGGACTCGTTGGGCCGAACCTGTGTGACGACTATTGGATTCACGGCACCAACTACGTAGATATCCTCAAGACCATCATCAACGGCGTGCCCGAGAAAGGCATGCTGACGTGGCGCGGCGTGCTCAAGCCGAATGAAATTCAAGCGGTCGCCAGCTACATCCACACGTTCCGTGGCACCACACCACCGAACCCTAAACCTCGCGAAGATCAGGCTGGTCCGGAGAAACCGAACATCTTCGAGTAAATGTCGTGAGACGTATCGACCCTTGGAAAAGCGATGTTGCTCCGCGGAGACGGGAGAGCGATGCGGGAATATGCCAATCATGTTCCTGTAGCTTTCCCGTGCCCCGTGGCTCGATGAACTGTGCGTCGCTAACGCGCATTCTATGAGCAACTCACCGACGGACCATTCCAAGGACGAGGACATCCACGTTCATTCGCCAGCGCAGGACATCAACTGGCAGGACTACCGAGACCATCTCGCCACCGCTGACAAGGAAGGCCGCCGCCGCTGGTTGTATCCCAAGAAGCCCAGTGGCAAGTGGTATCGCTGGCGAACCTGGTTCAGCTGGGTGCTCATCATTACGATGTTCGCGGGGCCGTGGGTTCGCATCAACGGCAACCCGCTGCTCATGATCAACATCATTGAGCGACGCTTCTCGATTCTTGGTCAAATCTTCTGGCCGCAGGACACCGTCATCTTCGCCGTGGCGATGCTTGTGTTCATCACCAGCATCATCATCTTCACCACCGCCTTCGGGCGTCTTTGGTGCGGTTGGGCATGCCCGCAGACGGTGATGATGGAGATGGTTTTCCGGAAGATCGAATACCTCATCGAAGGCGACTCCGCGGCGCAACGCGCGCTGGATGCCGCGCCATGGACGGCCGTGAAGTTCTTCAAGAAGGCGTTCAAGCAACTCGTCTTCCTTGGCCTCTCTTTCATTGTCGGTAACACGCTCTTCGCCTACATCGTGGGCAGCGAGCAGCTCCTCGCGATCCAGCTCGATGACCCGCGCAATCACGTCGCTGGGCTCAGTTTCATGACGCTGTTCACGCTGATCTTCTACGGCATCTTCGCCCGCTTCCGCGAACAGGCCTGCACCTTCATCTGCCCCTACGGCCGGTTTATGTCGGCGGCAATCGATGAGAATACCCTGGTGGTGGCCTACGACTACAAGCGTGGTGAAAAGCGCGGTCCGCTGCATCGCGGCCAGTCCTTCGATCAACGCACGGCCGAGGGCCAGGGCGATTGCGTGGCGTGCCGTCAATGCGTCGCCGTCTGTCCGACCGGCATCGACATCCGCGATGGCACGCAGATGGAATGCGTGAACTGCACCGCGTGCATCGACGCTTGCGACACCATCATGGACAAGGTCGGACGCCCGCGCGGCCTCATCCGGTTTGCGTCGCTGAACAACATCGAGCGCGGTGACAAGCAGCGCTTCACCAAGCGCATGTTGCTTTACACTGCGGTGCTGACCGCGCTGGTTTCGCTCTTTCTCTTCCTCGTGTTCACGCGCGCCGCGGTCGAGACCACTATCCTCCGTGCTCCAGGCGCGCTCTTCCAGCAGACGGCGGAAGGCAGGATCGAGAACATCTACACCGTGAAGGTCATCAACAAATCGTCGCGCGATCTGCCGCTGGAATTGAAGCTGGAGAATCTCTCCGGCACCCTGCGTGTGATGAGCCCTGGTCAATTCACCGTCCCCAAGGAAAAGCTCGCCCAGACATCCGTGCTCATCGAGCTCGATTCCAAGCAGCTCACCGGCCCGGCGACAAAGCTCGTGATTGGCATTTACTCTGGTGGCAAGCGCCTTGAGACGGTGAAGACGGCTTTCGTTGGACCACGTTGAACTATTATGAACCTCCAAACCATTCGCACCAACCCCTGGCCTTACGCCATCATCGGCTGGTTTCTTCTCTTTGGCTCCGGCATGGCCGCCTGGGTGGTGGTCGCTGTGCGCAACGATCCTGAACTCGTCCGCCCTGACTACTACGAACAGGAAATCGCCTACCAACAGCAGATCGACCGACTCAACCGTACCGCTTCCGTGCGCGGCGAGGTTTCTGTCGCTTACGACTACTCGCGAAATCAAGTGACGCTCCAGCTTCCGCCGACGCATCTCTCGACACAGCTCAAGGGGCAGATTCATTTTTACCGTCCCTCCAACGCGAAGCTCGACTTCGATCTGCCGCTGGACTTGAACCCGGCCGGCGCTCAACGCGTTTCCACCGGCAAGCTCCAGGCCGGCCTGTGGAAAGTCCGTGTGTCCTGGACCAGCGGCGGGCAGGAATACTTCCACGA
>CAMCCU010000356.1 GCA_945872975.1 Pedosphaera parvula Ellin514 | reverse complement strand
GAAGCCTTCCTGCGACTGTGCGACAATCAGCATCCCGCCACGGGAATAAAACTCACCGCACGGCAGCGCCGCGAGCGCCGGGTCTTCTATGATTTTGTCATCTCCGCGCCGAAGAGCGTCTCGATCATGGCCCTGACGATGAACGATGCACGCCTCCTCGTGGCACACGATGCGGCATGTGTGGAAACCATCCACGAACTGGAGAAGGCGGCGGCCGTCCGGGTGCGACGTGGCGGACAACGCGCCGAGCGCACGACCGGCGAGATCGTTGCCACCGCGTTCCGACATGATAGTTCCAGGGCGCTTGACGCATTGGTACATTCTCATTTTGTGGTTTTCAATGCGACGTATGATCCGGTGGAGAAAGCGTGGCGGGCGCTCGAGCCGGAACAGATGTTCGCGCAGAGCCGGTATCTCACGGAAGTCTATCGCAACGCGCTGGCGACGCGGATTACTGCGCTGGGCTATCGGCTTCGCATCACGGCGAATGGCTTCGAGATCGAAGGCGTGTCGGAAGAAGTGATCACGCGCTTCAGCAAACGGCGGCGGGCGATTGTCGCCGCGGAGGCGAAGCTCGCGGCCAAGCTCGGCCAACCACTGACCAATAACGGCCGTGCCGCCGTGGCCCACGCGACGCGTGAACGCAAGCGTCGTGACCTGGGCGGCGATGAACTGGTGGCGCACCAGCGCGCGCAGATGAGCGCGGCGGAATTGGCCACCCTCACACGGCTCATTCCTGGCGAACGCACCAGCCGTCCCGTCCCAGTCCCCGCGCCTTCGCTCGCGGCGGAGGAAGTCATCCGCCAGGCCTGCGAGCACGTTTTCGAGCGTTTGAGCGTGGCGGAGGAACATCAGATTGTGGCGGAGGCGTTGCGGTTCGCCCGCGGCACCTTCACGCCGGAGCAATTGCGGGCAGCCCTCGCGGCGCATCCGGGGTTGCTGCGGAAGGACGGGAGGGTGACGACGCCGGAGGCGCAGGCGCAGGAGAAGCGGCTCATTGATCTGGTGAACATGAGCATTGGTTCGTGCGCGCCGTTGCATCGCGGATTCCCCGCCGCCAGCACGCTCTCCGACGAACAACGACAGGTGGTGGACACCCTCCTGCGTTCCACCGACGGGGTGATCGGCGTGCGCGGAGGCGCAGGAACGGGCAAGACCTTCACCCTGCGGGAGGTGGCGCGCGGCATCGAGACGCGGGGCAGGACCGTGCAATTGCTGGCGCCCACGGGCGGCGCGGTCGAGGTGTTGCGGGACGACGGGTTTCGATCCGCGGACACGGTCCAGCGGTTTCTCGTGGATCCCGCGTTGCAGGAACGCACGCGCGGACAGGTGCTGATCATCGACGAAGCGGGCCTGCTCTCCGTGCGACAGTTGCTGGCTCTGATGGAGGTCGGCCAGCGGCAGGGCTGCCGGGTGATTCTGTGTGGCGACGCGCGGCAGCACACGAGCGTCGAGGCGGGCGACGCACTGCGCATCCTGCAAACGCGAAGCCATCTGCACACGGCGAAGTTGAATCAGATCCGGCGACAGGTTGGAGCCGATTACCGACAGGCCATCGCGGAGATTGCCGACGGCCATCCGCAGCGCGCGCTGGCCCGGCTGGAAAAACTGGGCGCAGTGGAAGTCATCGAAGGCGAACAGCGGCATCAACGGCTGGCCACGGATTACGCCGCGTCGCTGAAAGCGGGAAAGAGCGCGCTCATCGTCTCCCCGACGTGGCGCGAGATCTCGGAAGTGACGGTGGAAGTGCGGGCCGCGCTGAAACAAGAAACGCAGCTGCGAGGCCGGGACATCGAGGTGGAAGTGCATGTGCCGAAGCGCTGGACCAAGGCGGAGAAGCGGAACCTGCGTGGCTACCAATGCGGGCAGGTGCTGACCTTCCATGAAGCCACGCGCGATTTTCAGCGGGGCGAGTGGGCGCGGGTGATCACCGTGGAGCGCGATCGGTTGCGAGTGAAAAAGCCGGGCGGAGACACGGTGACCCTGACCCGCAAACAGTCGAGCTGCTACGACGTGGCGGACGCGGCGCGACTGCCGGTGGCGCGCGGCGAACGCCTGTTGCTGCAAGCCAGCCGGCGTGACGCAAAACTGCTCAACGGCCAACTGGTGACCGTCAAATCGGCGCGACGCGACGGGCAGATCACGCTCACCGACGGACGCGTCATTCCTCCGGACTTCCGGAAGTTCACGCACGGCTATTGCGTGACCAGTCCGGCGGCGCAGGGCAAGACGGCGGATCACGTCTATGTGGCCGTGGACGCGCGCTCCGGCCAGGCTGCGAATCTGAAACAGTTTTACGTGAGCGCGTCGCGAGGGCGGGAGAAGGTGAAGATCTACACGGACGATCTGGAGCGGCTGCGGGAAGCGCTGGGCCGGACTGGCGATCGGCTGTCGGCGCTGGAGTTTCTCCCGAAGGCGGAACTCAGGGAGACAAAGGCACCACGCGTGGGCCTCCGGCCGGGGTGACCGATCTGACGGCGTGTAACAAAACGAACCGCCCGCACTTAATCCACAGTAACTATGCTACGTGGACAACCTCGATTCTCGTTGACGGTCGTGGGCGGCGCCTCCTCCCTGCCACCGTCGGATTCTGCCTTCGCCACTGAACCGGAGCGCCCGCCGGGCATCCGCTTCTATCGCGCCAGGGAAAGCTTCTTCCTTCCCTACTCGCTGCTGCAATCGATGCAATGGCGGGGCGAGCACCTCACCCTCACGTTCGCCCATGACGACGTGGCGATTGAAGGCCAGGGGTTGCACGCGCTGTATGTGCAGCTTGCCGAGTTCAAGGTGGCGCGCATCCGGGAGCAGGAGGACGACACGGGCGCTGCCAGCGAAAGCCAGGTCCATGTGAAAACAATTCAGCGGACGCCCCGGGAGTAATCCCACCGCAGCGCGGTGGCGAATCCGAGAGGCGGTGCCAGGACAACGCCAGCTTTTGCGCTCGGTCATTTACCTGATGACCTGAATTGTCATCGTGAAGTTCCACCGTCGCTCACGTTGAACGATCGGACTCGCTGCACCAACGCTTCAAGGCGGCACGGATCAAACTCTTCGAAACTTCGCGACACGCCCGTGGCCACCAGGAAGCAATCGGCCATGCCAAGATAGCCAACCACATTGTCGGGAGTGATGCCGCTGGCAATGGCCAGCGGATACGATCCAAGCGCCTGCTTCATCGACCAAATCTTATCCAATGACGCGGCACTGCCCGTGCCCGGACCGCTGGTGGTCACCACATCCATGTAACCACTGGCGATCCCGCACGCTTCCGCCAGTTCACTGACGTGCCGCTGATACTTGAACGCGACTCCGCCGAAGTAGAGACCGCCAAAGCCACTGTCACGCCGGGCCTGCGCGATCCGGTCAGCAGCGGGCTGCGAGGACCGGCCTTCCTGGATCATGGTGTTGTCCGCCCACACGCCGGAGACGCCCGACGACAGGCCCGAAAAGACTTCGTTCGGCGGCACATCAAGACGGTTCACTCCGATCCACCAGTCCGGCACCGCAGCGGCAACTTCCTGGTAGATGCGCAAGAGTTCGAGTCCCGGCAAACGGTGATTGATGAGGAACACGCCGTCAGCCCCGGCGGTCCGGGCGAGCTGTGAATTGCGGATAGCCTGTAGCCCGCCGGTCACATGGACCACCGGCAGGATGACATGTCGGTTCGCGAAGGCGTCGCGAAATCTGGACGAAGGGAGCAGGTTCAAACAGAACCTCTGCGTGATGGCATCTCATGCCTGGCGTCCGACAGCAGCTCGTCATAGATCATGAAATCGCCTGACGAAAAGCAGCAGAAGATCACCTCACGCAATGAGACCGACGAGCGAAGGAACCCGGTGACCGTGTCGATCGCGGTCTGCGCCGCCAACCGGATTGGAAAGCCATAGATGCCAGTGCTGATGGCGGGAAAGGCAATGGAGTTCAAGCCGTGCTCCGCCGCGATCTCCAGCGAGCGACGATAGCAGGATGCCAGCAGCTCCTGCTCTCCACCTGAACCATCGATCCAGATCGGGCCGACGGTGTGGATGATGAACCGCGCCGGAAGATTGTAGCCGCGCGTGATCCTGGCGTCGCCGGTCTTACATCCGCCCAGCCCGCGACACTCCTCGATCAACCCGGCTCCCGCGGCACGGTGAATCGCGCCATCCACGCCGCCACCCCCGAGCAGCGAGGAATTCGCGGCATTGACCACCGCATCCACCGCGAGCGTGGTGATGTCCGCCTGCAACACTTTCAATGTCGTCACGGAAGATTCATACAGCGACCGGCGTTAACGAGGCCAGCTTAAGAGCTGCCTTGAGAACTGCATCCAAAGCGGCCACGGCTGGCGCTCGTTCCGGTGACAATCATGAAGGGCATCCCTCGGGATTCAGACGCCGATCCCATTCCCAGAATTCCAGCACGGGAACGCCATGCTCACGGAGGAAACCGATCAGCACCGCCAGGCGGCTCGTTTCGCTGGCGAGCCGCGTCCGCGTTGCCTCCGTGAGATTCAAGTCGTCCATGTTCTCGTGACGGTGCGCCTCAAACGTCGCGTGGAGCGCGGGCTGAGCCCGCTGGAAGCCCGATTCTATCGCGCGCAGGTAGTCGTGGTAACGGGCGGTGAACAACTCTTCGTGTGCCTGTCGGGACTGCGCGACGGAACTCCTGGTCGCGCTGCGAACCGTCCGGCGGCACTCCCGCAAGAAGTCGCCACCATGCATCCGGAGCACCCAGATGAACCAAGGCTTAGCGGGCGCTTTCGCCCGGATGAATTGCCCGAAACGTCTCCCCCACTCGGCGGCGGGCAGCTCAGTCTCAGTCGCCCGCGCCAGCTCCCGGAGGAACCCGGCGGCGTGTTCAGCCTCCTTGGGCGAGCAACGGGCCGGAGGCTCGGTGTAGCCGTGCAAGGCCGCTTCAAAGTGTCCAACGAAGATCGCACCTGCCGCGTGTTCGGGCGGCAGGACGCTGGCTTCGGGTGGGGGCCAGTTCTCTTCGATGGCACGACGAAGCAGCCCGAGCCGGTTCCGATCCGCCTTGCGTTGTGGCAGCCACGCGAGCTGCTGCTCGATGACCTCGGCAGACCAGCGGCTGGCCAGTTGCCCGGCCGCACTGACATCGAATCCGACTGCCAGAAGCTTCGCCATGATCCCGTCTGCAGCAGCAGCCGGCGGCTTTTGATCCGCTGCTGCTGTCGATCTGTTTTTAATGCTTCTTTTAATACTTATATCGTTTCCCTTTTCTGACCGGTTCCCGTGCACCTTTTCTGACTGGTCCCGTATCCCTTTTCCGACCGCTTCCCCGTTTCCCTTTTCGGAATGGTGCCGTTCCCCTTTTCTGACCGGTGGGGTTTCGGGCTCCGGTGAAACGTCATGAACCGGTGCGACGGGCTGCGCCGTCCAGCGGATGCGATAGGTCGCGGCGTGACTGTCGGCGCCAGCCCGTGGATCAAAGCGACCTTCCTGCACGCGCTCGACGTAGCCGCTCGCCATCGCCTCCTGCATCGCCTCGTGAACGTGCCGGCGCGACATCCGCGTGAGCCGGCCGAGTTCGGAGATGGAGAGGCACACCGGCACCTTGCGCTCGCCGCCCGCGCCCCATTGGATGCTGCGAAAGAGCAGCACGCCCACGACGCGGGTGAGGGAGAGCCGTTCGCGCCGGAGCAAGTAATCGAAGAAGGCGTTGGGAATGTTTTTGCGCGCCGCCTTGGCGTGGGTAATCGGGCGACCCGCAGCGTCGGAGGAACCCGGCACTGCTTCGCCCTGAAAGAAGCCCGCGAAGTCCGCCGGGGCGTTCGTGTAGACATCGCTCCAGCGCAACGCATAGATGCCGCTCTGCGCCGGAAGGCCGGGACGATCGGGGCGTGGCACGCGAACACACTCGATCAACTGGTGCGCCAGCGCTTCCGTCAACGCCTCGGCGATGGAGTCGCGCGAAAGTCCCGCCTCATTCATCAGCTCGCGGTAACTGAACTCCAGCCGGGCGCGAGTGGGATTGCCGTCCGTGTCCACCCAGCCGAGCAGCCGCCGAATCATGTAGCCGACCAGGCGCACGCAGCCACGAGAGCGATGCGGCAGCACGACGGTGAAGAACTGGAGTGGAACGAAGGTCACGTTCGCCCGGAAGTCGGGGAAGCCGGGAAACTCGGGAGCAGCCGACGACGCCACGCGGCGCGCTCCGTCGG
>CAMCCU010000355.1 GCA_945872975.1 Pedosphaera parvula Ellin514 | reverse complement strand
TGCGCCTGGCCGCCCCCTCCGGCACCACGACCAACGACTCCAGCACAGCGACCAGCGGTCATTCCTACTAAGCGCCCGCCAGTTCAAACTTTCTTCGCAGCCCGGCCCGTGTCCAAACATTGGCCGGGCTGCCTCATTTCCAGACATGACCAGCCAGACCAGGGTCAAACCCGCCAGTTTGATGCCGCGCTGGCGATTGCACAGGCGGACGATCTGTTCGGTGGTCAGCTTGATCTGGCCGGCGCGATTATCGATCAGAATGAAGTCATTCCCCGCGCCGTTCATCTTAACAAAATCCAAAGTCATGGCGCGGCAACGTAGCAAAAGATTGAGAACTGCAAGGGGGAAAATCTGCGTGCTGCCGGAAGTATCCGGAGAGGTTTCTCAGCAATTGCGATGAGCAGCGAGGGTGATCATTCCCACCTCGCGGAGCGACGACTTACGGGAAGTTGAAACGAGCGGTATGGCCAATCGACACTTGCCAGAAGGAAGAGAACTACGAACTGACTGCGACAGGCCTAAAATGGATTCCTTTACATCGCGCAGTCTCCCAAGCGGATTTGAAGACACTATTCGCAATGACGATCGGCTCATACTCCAGCAATCGAAAAACAGAACTCGCTCCGTTCAGGTGCTGCCTGTCCAAGCAAAGTTCCTGAATTGAAGATATATGTTCAGCACCAATCGTGGACCAAGAAAGTTGCGAACGCTTCAGGTCGATCGCACGAATCGTCTCCATAGGATGAAACAGCCATGCTCGGCAACGATATCGCGCATCAGCCATGACGAATTTTGGCAACTCTAAGAATTCCGCCTCCAAGTTCGGAATAGTAAATAGAGCCTCTTTTGCCCTCTCGGAGATAATCAACCAACTCAAATTGTTTCCGATGAGATCCTGCGGCTGTCGGTCTACGGAGACTGCCCACGAGAATTCCCTGAAGAACGAATCTGAAAGTGGTCTCGGCGAAAAAAACTTATAGTGAGCGTCTGGTTTGTCCAGCGGAGCGCCTCGAATTGAAAGGCGTGATTGAGAATACAACGGCACGAGATCATACCATGCAGACTCATTTTTGGTCGAATGCGCCATAACCTATTCAGTCAGCCCCAAATCGACGAGCCGTCACTCGTAGCGTAGCGCGTCGATGGGATCGAGGCGGGCGGCCTTCAACGCCGGGAAGAAGCCGAACACAATCCCGATGATCGCGCTCACGCTGAAGGCCATGATGACAGAGGTGCTTGAAATCAACGTTGGGAAGCCGGCGAATTTCGTCAGCAACGGCGCCAGCCAGTAACCAGTCGCGATCCCCAGCGCGCCGCCCAGCGCGCTCAGCAAGACGGCTTCAGTGAGGAATTGCTGTAGCACATCACGCCCGCGCGCGCCGACGGCGAGGCGAATCCCGATCTCGCGAGTTCGCTCGGTCACGCTGACCAGCATGATGTTCATGATGCCGATGCCACCAACCACGAGCGAGATTCCGGCGAAGAAGCCGATCAGAATCGTCATGATGCGATTGTTGGCATTGAAGAAGTCAGAGGTCTCCTGCTGGGTGCGGACCATGAAGTCATCGTCCTTGCCATCGGTGATCTTGTGGCGCTGGCGAAGGAGCTCCGTGATCTGCTCCTGCACCTCCGCGATGGCCGCCGGAGATTCGGCCTGCACGAAGATCGAACGGAACCGGGTGTCGCCCGAGAGACGCTTCATCACGCTGGTGTAAGGCACGAGAATAATGTCGTCCTGATCCTGGCCGAAACTGCCAGACCCCTTCGCTTCGAGCCAGCCCAAGATGGTGAACGATGCGCTCTTGATGCGGATGACCTGCCCGACCGGATCGATGTTCTCACCGAAGAGTGTCTTGGCCGTGGTCGATCCAATCAGACAAACCTTGTTGGCGCTGCGAACATCGGTGTCGGAAAAATTGATGCCGCTTTGGAGCGGCCAGGAACGGGCCATGAGATACTCCGAGCTGACCCCGGAGACCTGCACCGAAGTGTTCTGGTTGCCGGCTCCGATCTGCCCGGTGGTGCGAACCTCGGGACTCGCCGCCGTGATGCCGGAGACCTCATTGCGGATCGCCTCATAGTCGGACGGATCGAGATTGGGAGCCATGCCGAAACCACCACGCACGCCGCCGCGTGACATGTTACCGGACATCACCGTCAGAAGGTTCTGCCCCATGCTGGCGATGCGCTTGTCCACCTCAGCCTTCGCACCGGCGCCCATGCTGACACCAATGATCACCGCCGAGATACCGACGATGATGCCAAGCATGGTGAGGAAGGAACGCAGGACGTTCCGCCGGAGGGCGCGGAGGGCGATTTTGAATACGGCGATCATGGCTCAGGCAAGTTGTACAG
Source organism: Pedosphaera parvula Ellin514 (assembly GCA_945872975.1). GTDB lineage: Bacteria > Verrucomicrobiota > Verrucomicrobiia > Limisphaerales > JADJPG01 > JADJPG01. The sequence continues at coordinate 3,810 of CAMCCU010000355.1, read as the reverse complement.
CTTTTTGTTCCGCATCCAACCGCGCCAGCTCTTCGGAGGCGATGAGCCGTTGCGTCACGAGCTCGTCACTGCGCACCAGTCCGTCCCGCATGACGACGACGCGACGACAATAGCGCGCGATATCCAGCTCGTGCGTGACCATCGCGACAGTCATCCCCTGTTCGTTCAGGCGTTGGAAGATGCCCATGATCTCAATGCTGGTCCTTGAATCGAGATTGCCAGTCGGCTCGTCGGCAAGGAGCAGCTTCGGCTCATTGACCAGCGCGCGCGCAATGGCCACGCGTTGCTGTTGTCCGCCAGAGAGCTGGCTGGATGTGTGGTCCGAACGATCGCCGAGACCGACCATCTCCAGAGCTTTCATGGCGCGGGCGCGCTGCTCGCGATTCGGCAGCGGAGGACGCGAGTAAAGCATCGGCAGCTCGACATTCTCGACCGCAGTGGTTCGCGAGAGCAGGTTGAAGCCTTGGAAGACGAAGCCGATTTTTTGGTTCCGCAAGTCCGCCAGCTCATCACGGTTCAACTCGACGACGTTCACGCCGTCGAGCAGGAAGCGCCCGCTGGTCGGGCGGTCCAGACAGCCCAGGGTGTTCATCATCGTACTCTTGCCGGAGCCGGAGGCGCCCATGATGGCGACAAATTCTCCCCGCTGAATCGTCAACGTCACACCGCGCACCGCATGCACCTGCACCTCGCCGCTGATGTAGGTCTTGCGGAAATCTTCAAGCTGGATGACAGGCGCGCTCACGTTGCGAATGGATTCAAGTTGGAGTTGAGCAACCCGACTAACGCCGTCCCGGACCACCGAACGGGCTGCCAAACGGACTCGCGGGAGCGGCCGCGGTGGCCGCCGCGCTCACGGTGCCCACGACGACCACATCGGCTTCCTTCAAACCTTCAATGACCTCAGTGGTCACACCGTCAGAGACGCCAAGCTTCACCGTCACCGACTTCAATGCGGACGTCTCAGGTCCGGTCGCGGAGGTTTCCTTCTCAAGTAAATAAATGGTTTGCGTGCGCGGCCCCTCCGGCTCGCTGCGGCGCTGGCGCGGGCGTTCGCCGCCACCAGATCCTTCGGAACCTCCCGCACCACCAGGCCCGCCTCCCTGTGCAAACCGCGCGCGCATCTCCGCCATAATCTGTTGATACTTCTCCTTCTGCTCTGGCGTGAGCGACGCCTCGTAAGCCGTGCGTTCGTCATCAGATGGGCGGCGGCGCTCACCCTTGCCCTGCCACGGCGGCACAGGAAGTCCCTCGAAGGGTCCGCTGGTGGCGATCTCGACCGCCGGCTTTGCCGATGCCGGCGCATTGGTGGCTCCCACAATCACAGCTCCCGTCGGCGGGCGGAATCGTAGCGCAGCGTTTGGAATGCGCAGCACGCCCTTTTTCTCGGCGATGATGATGTTCGCGTTGGCCGTCATGCCGGGACGCAGCTTGAGGTCAGAGTTGTCCACCTCGACGACGGTCGTGTAGGAGACAACGTTCTGGTTGGTATTCGCAGCGAACCTCACCTGCTTGACCTTGCCCTGGAACTTGCGCGACGGGAAGGCGTCCACCGTGAAGTTGACCGTCTGCCCTTCGGTCACGTTGCCCACATCCGCCTCGGACACCGCCGCCTCAATCCGCATCTTCGCGAGATCATTGGCGATGATGAAGAGCGTCGGCGAATTCAAGCTGGCGGCCACCGTCTGCCCGACTTCAATTTTTCGCGTGAGAATCATGCCATCGATCGGCGCGTAAATGGTCGTCCGGCTCAAATCCACTTTGGCGCGCTCCACGTTGGCCTGCCGCATTTTCACATTCGCCTCGGCCTGGCTGAGATTCGCCCGCGCTTCATCGAACTCGGATTTGGAGATGAGTTTGCCGGCGGAGAGCTCCTTTGCCCGTGCGAAATTCAGCTGGGTCAACTCGGCCGCCGCCGCCGAGTTGGCGAGCTCCGCCTCGGACTGCACCAGGGCGCGCTCATAGGTCGCGGGGTCGATCTGCGCGAGGACATCCCCCGTCTTCACCTTGTCGTTGAAGTCCACCTTCACGTCGAGCAACGTGCCGGAAATCTGGCTGCCCACTTCGACATTGCGCACCGGCGTCAGCGCGCCATTGGCAGTGACCGCCTGAACGATGTCGCCCGTCGCAGCCGCAGTCGTCCTATACTCGACCGCGCCCTGCTTGTCCTTCTGAGAATACCAGCGCCATCCGCCGTAACCCGCTCCAGCGAGCAGCAGCAGAAATATCCACTTTCCCCAGCCTGATGATTTTGCGTTGGCCATAAATGTTCTGAACTCGATGTCACGCCCAAGTCGGCTCGCAGCGCATTGTTGCACAACAAACCGGACCAGAGAACAACCGCGCCGTTATCTCCGTTTAAACAGAGGATGGCAATGAATCGTTGGCTGTCTGGAGCCTGCCGACTCACGGCTTCGCTGAACCAGACAGTTAATCCCCGGTGCTGGTTACTCACACATTCAATTCCTAAAATCGCTCGCGCTAATCCCACGTTCACGTTCAAATCAGCGCATTCATGAACCCGCCATCGCTTGAGACATCGTTGAATCGAAGGGCTGTCGCCAACCTCGCCCGCATGACGTCAGCGCGGCTCGCCACCCTGTTGCTTGCGCTGTCGTGCTTCGCGCCCGCCGAAGCCGCTGATCAACCGCAGTGGGGTCATGCCTGGACGCGGAACATGATCTCCGCCGAGCGCGGTCTGCCGGATTCCTTCGACCCGCGTGCGCGACGAAACATCAAGTGGTCCGCGAAGATTGGAACCGAGACGCATTCCACGCCGATCGTTTCCGGCGGACGCGTCTATCTCGGCACGAACAACGGCGAGCCGCGCGATCCCAAACATCAGGGCGATCGTGGCGTGCTCATGTGCCTCAATGAAACCGACGGCCAGCTGCTCTGGCAGCTCGTCGTGCCCAAGCGCGAGGAAGACCCGTATCACGACTGGCCCAAGTGCGGCATCTCCTCGCCCGCCACCGTCGAAGGCGATCGCGTTTACATCGTGGATAATCGCGGCGTGGTCCTGTGCCTCGACGTGCGCGGCCTGGCCAACGGGAACGACGGCCCGTTCCGCGATGAAGGCTCTTACATGACGCCGCGCGGCACCAACGCCCCGGCCCAGCCGCTCGCGCCCGGGCCGCTCGACGCGGACATACTCTGGACGCTCGACCTTACAAAAGAAGCGGGCATCTGGTCTCACGACGCGGCGCACAGCTCGATCCTCATTCGCGGCGATCATCTCTACCTGAACTCCGGCACCGGCGTGGACAACACCCACAAAAAGATCCGCACGCCGGACGCCCCAAGCCTCGTCGTCGTGGACAAGCGGACGGGAAAATTGATCGCGCGCGACCGGCTCAGCATCGCGCCGAACATCTTTCACTGCACCTGGTCCTCCCCTTCCCTTGCGACTGTGAACGGGCTTGAACAAATATTCTTCGCCGCCGGCAACGGAGTGGTTTACTCGTTCGAGCCGCTCCGCAAGTCGCCGTCAGTCGGCGAGATCGCCACGCTGCAAACGATCTGGCAGTTCGACTTCGATCCCACCGCGCCGAAGGAGAACATCCATCGCTACAGCACCAACCGCCGCGAGAGTCCGAGCAACATTTATGGCATGCCGGTCTTCCACGAGAATCGCGTCTATGTCGCGGGCGGCGGCGATATTTTCTGGGGCAAGAACGAGGCGTGGCTGAAGTGCATCGACGTCACGAAGCGCGGCAACATCACAACCAACAGGCTCGTCTGGTCCTACACCCTCGACAAGCACGTCATGTCCACGCCAGCAGTTCACGATGGCCTGGTGTTCATCGCGGA
>CAMCCU010000354.1 GCA_945872975.1 Pedosphaera parvula Ellin514 | reverse complement strand
GGGAAGGAGCTCGTCGTGACAGAGTGCGATCAGGCGCTGGAAGATGCGCTGGCCAATCTCACCGTCGCCATCGAGGAATCAAAAGCCGAGGTGACGCGCGATTCCCTGCCGCCCGTCATCGGCGACGAAGTCCAGCTCACGCAGCTCTTCCAGAACTTGATTGGCAACGCCGTGAAGTTTCGCGGTGAGGCGACGCCCAAGGTTCACGTCGGAGTGCAGCGCAAAGGCGGCGAATGGGAGTTCACCGTCCGCGACAACGGCATTGGCATCGCCGAGCAGGATTTCCAGCGCATCTTCGTGGTGTTCCAGCGGCTGCACAATCGCGAGAAGTATCCCGGCACCGGTATCGGGCTTTCCGTCTGCAAGAAGATCGTGGAGCGCCACGGTGGCCGCATCTGGGTGGAATCCAAGCCCGGCAAAGGCACGACGTTTCACTTCACGATTCCTGCATTGGGAAGCCCCTAGATGTCGCCTTCAAAAGCATGAAGCACCTGTCAATTTCAGTAGTTAATCGATTGGCAAAACTGCGCGATGAAGGAAAAATTAGCGAGTGCTTGGAACAAGCTCTTGAGCTTCTACCAGCAAGTAACGAACACCTATCGGAACCAAGGGTTCTATTAAAGAGCTTGATTGCCGACTGCCACTTTGACCTCAAGCAATATGAGGAAGCATTGCATATCTACGATCAAATTGTCGCAGAGAAGCCGTACTCGATTGCGTTCGCGAATCGAGGATATGCTAAATGGGGTCTCGGAAGACTTGATGAGGCTTCCAAAGATTATCGTGTCGCGCTGAAGCTCGACCCGACTGATGCTATCAACACGCGAAACGCAGCCGACATCGCATGCAAAATGGGGGAATTGAACCGTGCCCTACTACTTGCCCGACGCGCGAGTCGACTCGCCCCACAAGATCCCGTTCCTTACATCGTCGCTGCGATAGTTCACAATCGACGAGGGAAGACCGTTGAGGCTCGCGGGTTACTGCGAAAAGCATTGGAACTCGACCCATCGAACAAAAGAGCACTAAAAGGGTTGGCTCAATTGCACTGCGATTCCAAGTAGGATAAGTCCGCAATCGCAAGGCACGTAGCACCTCCTTGAAGTGTTTCGTGAATCGCAGGAAAGGAGGCCGCGAACACGCCAAAGACTATTACACTGTAGTGAAGGGCGGACAGCAGCACTCGAAAAAGGACGCACAGTTCCATGCGACATTCAGTTCACAGTGCGCACGCTCAACACCTCGATGGCGCGCAGGGTCGCGGCGTTGCGGCTCTCGACGCCGAGCTTCTCGAAGATGTGTTCGAGGTGTTTCTTCACCGTGCCCTCCGCAGCGCCGAGGATGATGGCGATGTCCGGGTTGCTCTTGCCCTGGGCAAGCCAAAGCAACACTTCGGCTTCACGCGGCGTCAGGCCAATCCCTTCGAGCGGTCTGGCAGAAGTGAAGTCAGCGGCAAACTCGACCTTCGCCTGTGCGGCTTCCGCCTTCTCGGTGTGGCGTTTGAGACGCGCACTGATGGCCGCGAGAAGTTCGTCGGCATCCACGGGCTTCGTCAGGTAATCATCCGCACCGAGATTCATGCCGTGGCGCACGTCGGTCTTCTCGCCTTTCGCAGTGAGGAAGATGAACGGGATCGCGACGGTGAACTACGGCGACGGCTCCGGCGTGCAACCGTTCGTCGTCGGTGCCGGCAAGAGCCTCGCGTTGAACCATACGTTCCCGGCCAACGGTCTCTACACTGTGACGGTGACGGTGAACGATGACGACACGGGCAGCGGAACGACCACGCTGGAGGTTTACGTCGGCCTCGAACTCACGATCACGAAGCGCAGCATCACGCATTCATGGGTACGCTGGCCGGCCGTCTTCACCGGCTTCGCTCTGGAGACCGCGCCCGCGCTCCCCGCTGGCGCGAACTGGACGGTTGTCTTCGATGCACCCGCGTTGAGCAACGGGCAATGGGAGGTGCTCGTCACTCATACTGCTGGCAACGCCTTCTTCCGTCTCGTGAAGCCGTGAAGCGGCGGCGAGAAAGTTGAGAGCAGTTTGAGTTGAGAGTCGGAACACACAGGGCGGCTGGAAGCAATTCCAGCCGCTCTTTTCGTTCATCGCGAACCTCGCTCGGTCGCCGGGCCGAGGAAGGCAGGAACGTTTCACGGCCGCCGAACTTGATCGAGCAGGCGGCGGGCGGCGGCGTCTTCCGGCGCGAGGCGAAGGCCGGTTTCAAGCGCTTGAACGGCTTCCGGCACGCGGCTGAGCTGGACGAGAGTCTGGGCGAGCTGGAAGTGAAGCGCGGCCTTCGTGGGCTTCGCCTGGATGGCACTTCGAAGTGCGGCGATGGCTTTCTCGGATTCACCGGAACGGAGATGGGCGAGCGCGAGATGGGAGAGCGAGACGTAGTTGTTCGGATTCGCCTCCACGGACTTCTCCAGGAAAAGAAGCGCGGTGGAGAAGTCGCCGCGATCCGCGTGCTGCGTCGCGAGGGCATCCGCCGCGATGGACCAGCGGAGGCGAACGGCATCCGTGAAGCCAGCAGGCGGCCGCTCTTCGCCAGCGAGGAAATCATAAATGGGCGCATGCTGGATGAAACCCGCGTGCAATGCCGTGAGCCCCAGCGCGCGCAGATCAACATCCGGGCTGCGGGCGAATTCCTTGAGCGGTTCGACCAGCCGGGCATCATTCGTCATGCCGGGCCGCAGGAAGCGTTGCATCCAGCTCGCGAGCGCGGCGGTCTCGGCGATGGGATGTCCGGTGTTTGGCTTGAGGAGAAGCGACGCGGCAGCGATTGGGTCGGTGTTCCCAGCAAAGAGGAGCTGATTGGCGACGGCGATGGGATGCGGCTTGAGCGTTCCCCACCATTCCCGCGTGTGGCGCTCCTGCCACGCGATGCTTTGATCGGCGTGGCATTTCTGGCAGGCGTTCTCGATGCCCAGCTTCTGGTCGAAGGCCGGACGCGGAATCGGGATCGAATGATCCGAGCGCGCGAACCGAAGCTTCGAGCCAACGCCGGGATGTTGCAGATACGGCATATGACAGGCGACGCATGAGTCGCCGGTGGAGCCCGGCTTGTGATGCGAATGACGCTCCGGCGCGACGGCCTTACTGGCGTGGCAGCCGGTGCATTGGCCATTGTCGAAGCGGCCTGACAGCTCGCGGTGAGAGACGTCGCGGTAACTGTTCCCGTGCGGGTCATGGCAATCCACGCAGGTCATCGAACCGCTGCGATAACAGTCGCTGAAGAGATGATTGCCCTGATAGCTGAACGAGCGGATGCGGCCATCAACGTGATAAGGATTTTGTCCCAGCACTGGAAGCTTCAGCGAAAAGTAATCCTCCAGCGACGCGCCGGGCAGATACGGATCTTCGCGCAGGACTTCCTTGGTGGCGTGACATTGGAGGCACAGCTTTACGGACTCATCCTTCGAGAGCGCGGCCAGCGGCTTCATGCCGATGTCCGCCAGGCGCTCGTAGCCAGGCTTGCTCACGAGGTCGATGTGTGCGCGTCCCGAGCCGTGGCAGGATTCGCAGTTGATCTTCAGTGTCTGGTAATGCGTGGCGAAGCGCTTCGAGGCTTCGTCCCAGCCGGCGGTGATCTGGCTGCCGTGACAGTTCTGGCAGTTCGACATGTCGGTGACGGAGCCGAGCACTCGATGCGGTGGCCAGTTGGCGAGGTCGGTCTTCAACGAGATGTCGCGACTGACCGGCGTCCACTGCAAGCCGGCGCGCAGTTGAACGAACCAGAGATTCTCGCGGCGGATAAAGTCGAACGGAAGGAAACGCGTCGTGCCGTCGGGATGACGATTAAAGAACGACTGCGTGCCGCCACCCACCATGTGACCACCGCCGACCACCGCATCGACCGCGATGTCGAACGGCGGTGTGCCGTCCATGTTCACGCGAAAGATGGGCGACCCGGCGGGCGAATTTGTCGGGATGACAACGGCGTCCTTGAACTGGAGCGGCTGGCCATCGAAGCGGGCGATGAGTTGAACTTCGCCGGGACTGCCACCGGCGCGCCCGTGCGTGGAGCCATTCCAGAGGTCGTATTGCTTCTGATGACAACGCGCGCACGCCTCCGCGCCGACGAAGTCTGCGAACGCGGGCGCAGCAAGCGAAGGCGACGCAAGGCCGAACATCATCCCCACGCACGCGGCTGTGATGAACAGCGCCATGCGGAAACGAGCTGGCAACGGGTGATTCATTGAGATGTCATTTCGCATCGTCGCGCGACCAGGCCGGACCTTCGCAACGGCAGAGGGAACGGATGTGCTTCACCAGTTCCCGGATTTCCTCCGCGCTAAACGAATGACCCCACGCGGGCATGAAGTGGCTCTTGTTCAGCACGGAGCCACCGGCGTGGATGCCGTCGAAGAGCGTGTCGTCGGGACGCTTGCTCATCGCTTGAGCGTCAGCATGGAGCGTGGGCTTCACGGGCAGAAACGCGGTGTTGAACCCGTCGCCCTTGCCGTCCACGCCATGACACGCAGCGCAGTGCCGGGCGTAGTTCTGCGCCGCCCGGGTCGTAGTCGGCGCATTGATGATGGAATGATCCAGCGACGAGATGTAACGAGTTTCGCGTGGTGTCGAATCGCGTTGCAGCAGGAAGTCCGCGACGAGCCGGGCGGTGTCTTCCGGCAGCGGCGCTTGAGGCATGATCGAGTGTGGAGCGACGGCGCGCGGGTCGCGGAGGATGTTCAGAACGTAGCTGGGTTGAAGCCGCTCGCGGGCAAGACCAAGGTCTGGAGCGATGCGTCCGCCTGTGCCGTCGAGGCTGTGGCAACCGAGGCAGGAGAGTTTGTCGCGGAGCAAGAGCGCGGCTTTGTTCAACGCGAAGGCGCTTCTGGTTTGAGGACGGTATTCCGTCTTGAGGATGATCGGGCCGCTCTGCTGCGAGAGCAGGAACGCGCTGATGGAACGGGCTTCCTCGGCGTTCAACCGGAAGTCGGGCATGCGCGCGCCGTCGCCCGGTTGATGACCGAACGGACGGAGCGCGGTGGGATGAGCGAGGTAACGCTCCAGCCACGATTTCTGGACGCGCAACCCTTCGGCAGCGAGCGAGGGCGCGGCGTTGGTGCGTGGCGTGATGGAATGATGGCGATGACATGCGGCACAGTTCAGCGAGCGGAACAGCGTTTCGCCGTGCGCTGCCGTGACGTCGGGAAACTGGTGGCGGGTGGCGGCGAGATTCTGTTCAAGCACGGTTCGGCGGGTGGCGTTGAGCGAGAAGAGGTGGCTGGTGATGCGCTGGATTTTCCCGGTCGCTCCCGGCGTGACTTCACGGAAGTGAGCGCGGTCCCCTGTCAGTTGAAAGAACTGCGCAGGCATCGTCGCGGGCGAAACGCCGAACCTCGCCGGCGCGACGAGATATTGGGCAACCCATTCGCGCCGGAGACGAACGCTGGCATTGGTGAGTTCGACAGCACGATGGCCGCCTTTGCCTTCGTAGTCGTGGCAGGTCAGGCAGATCAGCCCGCGCGAAAGCTCGGCATGAAACTCATCCTTCGAGACGGGCGCGGTGTCGCCAGGAGCGTCCAAGCCGACCGGCAGCGGCGGCCAGTTACCATCCGTCTTTCGCTGGCTTTCGAGGAAGATCGTGAGGGCCAGCGCTTCCTTCGCTGCCAGCGGGAAGGCGGGCATTCGTGCATTACCAATGTGGTGACGGACGCGGGTTGGACTCTGAAGAAAGTCGAAGAGCCATGCCGGCTGGTAACGAAGGCCCGCGCTGCTGAGGTCTGGTGTGAGTTCCCGGAGCGAACTGTTCGGCGGCAGATCTGTGTGGCATTGGGCACAGCCAATTTGAGAGACAAGCTGTCTGCCGTGGGCAATCTGGTCCGGCTCCGCCGCCTGCGTGTGCATGCTCGCCATCAGCAGGAAAGCGATCGCGAGCAACGCGATTGGCAACCAACGATGGCGGGGCGAGGGCACGAACCGTTTTAGGTGGGAAGCGACCGCGTCGCAATCCCGCTCTCAGTGACGCGAGGCGGCGTAGATCTTCTCCACGACGGCCATTGCCGCCTTTGCTTCCTGGAGGCCGGGCACGGGCGTGCGCTTGAGGCGGATGTCATCAAAGAATTCCTGCATCTCGATGCGCCATGATTCGTCGCCGCGTGGGAACTCCCAGATGGTCGTCTCGGGCGGGCCCATCTGGGGAAGCATCTTGTAGTA
>CAMCCU010000353.1 GCA_945872975.1 Pedosphaera parvula Ellin514 | reverse complement strand
GCGCCCAGCCCATGCTGGAAGAAGAACGGGATTCCATCGCCCTCGTCGCGGTAATGAAAATGAATGTCGTCGTGAATGAACTCAGCCATCGGTGGCGGAGTGTGCGACGACGGGTTGGCTGCCTGCAACAAGAGTTCGCAAGTTGAGATTCCAAGACCTCCTGCGTGAGCCGTCATTGATGTTGGCGACACGCTGGCGAGAGCGTCGCGTTGGGCAGCGTGCTTTGAGGCTCGCGGCGGCTCGCTGCAGCGCGCTAGGCTCCTTTGGTGCGAACTACCTGTCCGGGCTTTCTTCTCGCCGCGCTGTGGCTGGCGGCGGCGGGCTGCGCCCACTTTGATCCGAAGCCGCTCGACGTGGCGCGCATGGCGGACGACTTCGACGCACGCACGCTGGACACACCAGAGTTGCGCGCCTTCATCGAAACCAATCGCGGCCCCGTGTCCGTGTGGCCGCCCGCGTCGTGGAACTTCGATCAACTCACGCTCGCAGCGCTCTTTCTCCATCCCAGGCTCGACGTCGCCCGGGCGGAACTCGCCTCCGTGCGTGCGGCGGAAATCACGGCCGGCGCGCGGCCCAATCCCACCGTCGGCGTCGCGCCGGAATACAACTTCAACCCGGCGGGCGGCGTTACACCGTGGATTGCCGGCCTTCAGTTCGACCTGCCCATCGAGACCGCCGGCAAGCGCGGCCATCGTCTCGCGAAGGCGCGGCAGTTGAGCGACGCCGCGCGTCTCCGGATCGGCACAGTCGCTTGGGAATTCCGTTCCGGCGTCCGCGCCGCGTGGCTTGATCTTCACGACGCCGGGCAGCGCGCCGAACTGCTGTCCCTTCAACTCACCGCGCAACAACGCACGCTCGCCGCATTGGAGACGAAGTTTTCCCTCGGTGCCGCGACCACCTCCGATCTTGCCCCCGCCCGTCTCGCCCGCGCCCGCACGCGCAAAGAACTTGCCGACGCCCGCGTGCTATCCGACGAAGCCCGCGCCCGCCTCGCCAGCGCCATCGGATTACCGCTCAAGTCGCTGCCGCCGTCCACCGCCTTCAAGTTTGCGAACGCGGCGATGGACGTTGGAACTACCGAAGCCACTCAGCGCGCTCCCTCTCCCCTCGGCGGGGAGAGGGCCGGGGTGAGGGCAGATTCCGCCTTTACCCCCACGCCTCCCCCATTCAACTCGCCCACCGCCCGCCATCGCGCGCTCACTTCACGCACTGACCTGCTGGCCTCACTCGCCGAATACGCTGCCGCCGAAACCGCGTTGCAACTGGAAGTCGCCAAACAATATCCTGACCTCCATCTCGGCACCGGCTACCAGTTTGATCAGGGCGAGAACAAATGGGCGCTCGGTCTCAGCGCGGAAATCCCGGTGCTCAATCGCAATCGAGGTCCCATCGCCGAAGCGCAGGCCAGACGCGCCGAGGCCGCCGCCCGCGTGCTCGCACTTCAAGCACGCATCATCGGCGACGTAGATCGCGCTCTCGCCGCATGGCACGGCGCGCAGACTCGCTCGGGGGCCATGGAGGAAGTCCGCGCCGAACAACAGGCCCGCGTACAGTCGCTCCAGACGCAGCTTCAGGCCGGTGCGGTCGAATCCCTCGACGTGCTGGCAGCGGAAGCCGAACTTGCCGCCGACGAACTGTTTCACTGGGAAGCGCGCATCAAAGAGCTGCGCGCCCTTGGCGAACTGGAAGACGCCATCCAGTTTCCCCTTACGCCCGACTTGAGTCTCAACCCCCGCCGTTCCGCCCCATGAAGAAAACTCTCATCCTCGTCGCGCTCGTCATTTCCGCGGTCGCCGGCCTCGTCTTCGCCTACCTTGAGATGCGCAAGGAACGCGATCTCGAAGCCTCGGCGGAAGCGCCCGTCATCGCACCATCCCGCGTCGAGCGCGGCACGGATGGCGCGACCATCTTGAAGCTTGATGCGGAAACGCAGAAGCGCCTCGGCCTGCAAACCGCCGTGCCCGTCGCAGGCTCCGTGGCGAACGAACTCACCGCCACCGCCCGGGTGCTGGACGGCTCATCATTCGTCTCCGCCGTGAACGAACTTCGAGCCGCGCACGCTGCTCTCGATGCCGCCCGTGCCGACCACGAGCGCAAGCAGAAGCTCTTCGCCAACGGCCGGAACGCCTCCGCCAGCGCTGTCGAGCAGGCCGCTGCGCTCGTGACCCAGCAAACCTTGGTCATCGAATCCGCCCATCAGCGCCTCTTCGCGACCTGGGGCCGCGGCGTCGCCGGCCATGACGATTTGCCCGCGCTTGCGCAGCGCCTTCTTCAACGCGAAGCCGCCCTCGTGCGTGTCGAGTTGCTCGCCACCGACACGCTCGAAATCCCGCCAGCGACCCTGCGCCTGCTCCGCCAGAGCGGCGAAGCCATCGCCACTGCGAACGTCCTGGGGCCGGCGACCGCCACCGATTCCACCGTCGCCGGACAAAGCTTCCTCTGCCTCGTCACCATCAACGCCTCATCACTCGTTCCCGGCTCTGCGCTGCTCGCGCGTCTCGGCACCGGCGTGAGCGAGAAGGGAACGGTGCTTCCCCGCGGCGCGGTCGTCCGCCACGCCGGACTCGGCTGGGCTTACGTGCAAACCGCCGCCGACACCTTCACCCGCCGCATCGTGCCGCTCGACCGCGCGCATCCCGACGGCTGGCTCGTCAGCGGCGAATGGTCGCAACCCGTCCTCATCTCCGGCGCGCAGTCACTGCTCTCCGAGGAACTCAAGGGCAGCATCCAGATGAAAGACTGATGCGATGCTGAACTGGCTCGTCTCCCATTCCCTCAAGTTCCGTGGCATCGTCATCGCGCTGGCGTGCCTCATCGTCGCTTACGGCGCGTTCGTGGCCTCGCGCACCAAGCTCGACGTGTTCCCGGAGTTCGCTCCGCCGATGCTCGTCGTGCAGACCGAAGCGCCCGGCCTCTCGCCAGAACAAGTCGAAGCGCTCGTCACCCGTCCGCTGGAAACTGCGCTCAACGGCACGCCGCAGCTCGCTTCCATCCGCAGCGAATCCATCCAGGGCCTCAGCGCCATCACGCTGACCTTCGACGAACGCGCGGACATCTACCGCGTGCGCCAGATGGCCGGCGAACGCCTCAACGAAACCGCCGCGCAACTGCCCACCGGCGTCAAAGCCCCGAAGATGGGGCCGCTCACCTCCAGCACGAGTCTCGCGCTCGTCCTCGGCCTCACTTCGCAGACACGCACGCCGATGGAACTCCGCACCTTCGCCGACTGGACGCTGCGCCCGCGTCTGCTCGCCGTGCCCGGCGTCGCGAAGGTGGACATCTTCGGCGGTGAAGTGCGCCAGCTCCAAATCGAAGTGAAGCCCGAGCGCCTGCTCGCCTTCAATCTCGCGCTCGACGACGTGCTCGCCGCCGCTCGCAAAGCGACCGCCGTCCGCGGCGCGGGCTTCGTCGAGGACGCCAACCAGCGCGTCGTGCTCCGCACCGAAGGGCAGGCGCTCACGCCCGCGCAACTCGGAGAGACGCTCGTGAAATGGGAGAACGGTCTCGCGCTCAAGCTGCGCGACGTGGCCGATGTGCGCGAAGGCCCGGAGCCGAAGTTCGGCGACGCGCAGATCAACGGCACCAACGGCATCATCGTGTCGGTGCATGGCGCGTTCGGAGCGAACACGCTCGATGTCACCGCCGGCATCGAGCGCGCGCTGGACGAAATGCACGGCGGCTTCACCAGCGAAGGCATCGCGCTCCAGCCGCGCCTGTTCCGCCCGGCGACGTTCATCGAGCGTTCGCTGGAACACATCAACTTCTCGCTGCTGCTCGGTGGCGCGCTCGTGGTCGCGGTGTTGTTCCTCTTCCTGCTCGACCTGCGGACGGCATTCATCTCCTTCGCAAGCATCCCGCTCTCGCTGCTCGCGGCGGTTATCGTGCTCGACCGCTTTGGCGTTTCGTTGAACACGATCACGCTCGGCGGTTTCGCCATCGCCATCGGCGTCGTCGTGGATGATGCCATCATCGACGTGGAGAACATCCTGCGCCGGCTGCGCGAAAATCTGGCGCTTGCCGTGCCGCGACCCGCCTTCCGCGTCGTGCTGGATGCTTCGCTCGAAGTCCGCAGCGCGGTGGTCTATGCGACCTTCATCGTCGCGCTCGTGTTTGTGCCGGTGCTGACGATGGGCGGCATCGGTGGACGACTCTTCTCGCCGCTGGCCGTGAGCTTCCTGCTCGCCACGCTCGCGTCACTCGTCGTCGCGCTCACCGTCACACCCGCGCTGTGTCTCGCGTTGCTCGCGAAAGCGAAGCCACATCGCGAGCCGAAGTATCTCGGCAAGTTAAGGACCCTGCATCGCCGCGCGCTCGAAGCCGTCAGCGGCGCGCCGCGCTTCACCATCGCCGTCGTGGCGCTGATGATTGCGGGCGCGGCGGCGACCATTCCGTTCTACGGCGGTGAATTTCTACCGGAGTTCCGCGAAGGCCACCTCGTGCTGCACCAGGCGGCAGTGCCCGGTACGTCGCTCGAACATTCACTGGAGATGGGCAAGCGCGTGACCGCTGAACTGCTGAAGGACAAACGCATCGTCTCTGTCGCACAACAGGCGGGCCGCGCCGAATTGGGCGAAGACACCTTCGGTCCGAACTACAGCGAGATGCACGTCGAGCTGGCCGAGATGGGCGGCGAAGAAGCGGAGATGTTCATCGCCGAGATCCGCAAGCCGCTGCTGCAGTTTCCCGGCCTCACGTTCAAGGTCATGCCATTCCTCGTCGAGCGCATGGAGGAGACGCTTTCCGGTGCGACCGCCGAAATCGTCGTCACCCTGCGCGGCGAAGATCTCGACGCGCTCGACCGCGCCGCCGAATCCGTCCGCCGCGTGATGGTGAAGGTGCGCGGCACCGCCGACGTGACCGTGGAATCCCAGGCCAGCGCGCCCGAACTCGTCGTGCGCCTGCGCCACAACCGAGTCGCCGCGCTTGGCTTCACTCCCGCCGCCGTGCTCGAGGCGACGGAGACGGCGTTCCAGGGCGCGGAGGTCGGGCAAATCTTCGACGGCAGCCGCGTCTTCGACGTGACCGTGCTGCTGCCCGCCGCCGAACGCCGCACCGCCGAGAGCGTGGGCGACTTGCTGCTCACGAGCGCCGCCGGGATGCGCGTTCCATTGCGCGAAGTCGCCGACATTTTCCTCGCCGACAGCCGCAGCGTCATCGTCCACGAAGGCGCACAACGCCGCCAGCAGGTCACCTGCAACGCCGCCGGCCGCGACAGCGCGAGCCTCCTTGCCGAACTCAAGCGCCGCGTCATCGCTGAAGTCGCGCTCCCGTCCGGCGTTTATGCGAGCTACGGCGGCTCCGCCGAAGCCCAGCGCAGCACCCGCAGCGAACTGCTCGTCCACTCCACTCTGGCCGGCGTTGGCATCGTCCTCCTGCTGGCCATTGTGTTCCGCAACGGACGCAACCTCCTGCTCGTGCTGGCGAACGTGCCCTTCGCCCTCGTTGGCGGCGCGCTCGCGGTCTTTGCTGGCGGCGGCCTGCTCTCCGTCGGTTCGCTCATCGGGTTCGTCACCCTCTTCGGCCTCTCGACGCGCAACAGCATCATGCTCATCTCGCACTACGACCAACTGGTCCGCGTGGAAGGCTGCGCGTGGAATCTCGCAACGGCGTTGCGCGGCGCGAGCGAGCGACTCGTGCCCATCCTCATGA
Source organism: Pedosphaera parvula Ellin514 (assembly GCA_945872975.1). Classification (GTDB taxonomy): domain Bacteria; phylum Verrucomicrobiota; class Verrucomicrobiia; order Limisphaerales; family JADJPG01; genus JADJPG01. Next base: position 521 of record CAMCCU010000353.1, on the reverse strand, counting down.
CCGCGCTCGTCACCGCGCTCGGCTTGCTGCCGCTGGCGCTCGGCGGCGAAAGCGCGGGCGGCGAAATCGAAGGCCCGATGGCGATCGTCATCCTCGGCGGGCTCGTCACCAGCACCGCATTGAACCTGCTCGTGCTGCCGGTGCTGGCGTGGAGATGGGGAAACTTCGACCACGCAACTCAGGAAGTTGGGCCTCAAGATCACGCCGCCCGCCGCTTCCCGATTTAGTGGCGGCCAGGGAAGCGCACGACATCAGCGTCCATCCGGCAGGCATCCTCGCAGAAACTTCACACTCGCCGCAGCGTCCTGCTCCTCGAAGCCGTGCATGATCAGCGGGCCTTTGAACTCGGCAGCTTTCAACAGCGAGAGGTAGCGTGGCCAATCCAGCACGCCGGAGCCAAGCGGCAGACTGCCGGCGTGACCGTCCGCACTGAGCTCCTTCGCGTGCGCCATGGCGATGTCGCCACCGAGCAGGTCGAACGCTTCGTCCAGGATTTCATCCATGCGCGGCAGGTCGGCGGG
>CAMCCU010000352.1 GCA_945872975.1 Pedosphaera parvula Ellin514 | reverse complement strand
CGAGCCGAACAACTCGGGTCCGGAGAATTACCTTATCGGTGAAGGGGGTTCCTATAATCACAATTGGAATGACGTGATTGGGTTTGCTACTCCAACGGTTCCTTTTTATCTCTTGGAGATTGACCAATGCACCCCGCACAAAGCCAAAGGCACTGCACAGTTGGTAGAAGGCTTCGTGGTGCGTGCAACGATCACGGATAGCGGGTGCGGCTATACCAACGCTCCGTTGGTTTTGATTCAAGGCGGTGGTGGAAGTGGAGCAACCGCACGAGCGGAGATCACTGATGGGCGAGTAACGCGAATCATCATGACCGACGCGGGCTTCGATTATGAGACACCTCCTCGAATCGTCATCGCCTCACCGCCATTCGTTCCGACGGTCAGCATCAGCGTGAGCAAAGTGAAGGTGGTGCAGAACGTTGTCCTCGGTCGCAACTACGTGCTGGAGTCATCGCAGGATGCTGCATCATGGAGTCCGGCGTTGCCACCGTTCACCGCGACCAGCGAGAGCATCACGAACGAGTTTGATACGGACCTGACGGGACGCTATTTCCGAGTGCGGGAAACCCGATAAACAATCCACCAAGGAGGACAAATATGAAAACTCATTATCGTGCCCCACTTTTCGCCTGCCTAGCATTGCTGGCAACGCTCGGGGATGCCTCAGCCGCCTCGCTGACAGTCATTGTTCCCGGCACATCTGATCCGTGGCTGGCTGGGATGCCAAACGGATCGACTGCAAGTGCAAATGACCGGGCACCAGCGCAGTCGCCAGTTTTGGTATCCGGTCTGTGGTTTACAGCGGGCGTTGCCCTCGTTTTCAACGCCACAGGCACGGTGGGAAACTCTCCTGAATCAGGCGACTTTATGCCCGAAGGAAACCTTCCCGGAATCACACCGCACGGTGCGGGAGCCGAGAACGGAATTGCATCTGCCACGATGCCGTTCAATGCATGCGTCGGAGTTTTTCTCGGGCCAGATCAGCCAAACCTCACACCTGCACCACCAGCCCTGGATTTTACGACACAAGAGGAACGCGACTTTCTTTCCCTACGTCCGAAGCTGAAACAAGTATTCTTCATCGGCGATGGACGAACAAGCGAAGGCCGGATTCAAGAGATCATTCCACCGACTGGAGCGACGCGCTTGTTTCTTGGAACGATGGATCAGTGGTCGTGGTTGGACAATCACGGCTCATTCTCGGTGACGGTTATTCAGACGAACGCCAGTTCGCCGCCCTCCGACTCGTTCGACGCATTCGCGGAGTCCAGCCCGTTCCAAGGAGGAACGAGCGGGTTTTGGTTCTACCAAGAGTTCGATGGCGCGACATTTGCCGACATGGTGATCCAACCCGCTGGTAATTCGTTTTCTGGATTCCAACCCGCATGGGGAGCCGGTGGCTCGGTCTTGCCGTTGCTATTCTGGGACTCAGCTACTCCCGATGGTTTGGTGTTTCATCCGGGATTTCCAGGAGGTGGCCCGCAGCCGTCGCGTCACGATGTCGCGCTGAGTTGGGTGGCCCCAACGAACGGATTCTATTCCGTTCGTGGATTCGTAAGAGGCGACAGCCGCTTCGGGATTGGTGGCGATGGATTTCAATTCAGCGTTTATCGGGAACAAAGCCAGCTTTTCACTCTCGATGTCGGATTCAACGACAAATCGAATCACGCCGTTTTCCTTCGACATGTGTATGTCAACGCGGGCGAGCGAATGAGCTTTCGCGTATTTGACAAAGGCAACAACGAGAATGATGTGGGAGTATTCAACTTTGTGGTCAAGCCGGAGAACCCCGCGCCGCGTATCAGGGTGTCGCAGGTTGAGCTCTGCTGGGATGCGGAACCTAATGTCACCTACAAGGTGGAATACCGGTCCCTTCTCACCACAAACGCATGGCTTCCTTTCGATACCAACTGCTTTAAGGGCGACGGCTCGGTGAAGTGTGTTTACGACACGGTGCTTCCCGACGAGCCTCAGAGGTTTTACCGCATTGTCACGAACTGCGTTGCACAACCCTAGGGCGCGCTAAACCAAATCCCAGATGGAGTGGCGGGGCTTGGGTGAATCTGGAAACCGTGCCATCTGCCGGTGCATGACGCCTTTGCGCTCGGGATAGTAGTGCTCCAAGATCCGAGCCAGGGTGACGGCGTGCTCCCAAACCTCACCCGCTCTCTCAATACACCAGCACCAGCACGGCGGCCTGTTCGGCGGACCTCCTTGTAATAAACGAACCGGCGTTCCTTAATGCTGAAACTCAATGGTTGTGAAAGAACGGCTTATGAATAAAAGGATGGGAGTATTTCTGGCTGGGATAAACGACTGGCCGTCACATAATAACAGTTAGGTCGCAGCGACGTGCTTCAGTCGCGCACAAAACAATGAAACTTACACGAAGAACGATGTTAATGTCGGCTGGCGGCGCACTCGGCGCGTCATTACTGCCGGCGCTCGTCGCCCAAGAGAAATCGAGCGTTCCTCCGAGTTCCCCAAAGAACATCGAGGCGCTTTCTGAGTTAGTCTGCCTTGCTGATTTCGAAGCCGCAGCGCGGGAGCGCATGTCAGTGACGGCTTACGAATACATCGCGAGCGGTGCGGCGGACGAGATCACCATCCGCTGGAACCGCGAAGCTTTTGACAAGCTCGCGCTTCGGCCCCGCGTCCTCGTGGATGTGGAAAGGATTGATACGAGCGTCGAACTTTTCGGACAGAAGCTCGACTTTCCGATCCTGCTTGCACCGACTGCGCTGCACCGGTTGGTGCATCCTGAGGGAGAGGTGGAGACGGCGCGAGGGGCTGGCGTAGCAAAGGCGACTTTTGTTGTAAGCAGTTTCAGCACGCGCCGGTTTGAAGATATTGCCCACGCCACGAGCGAACCACTGTGGTTCCAACTTTATGACCTGGCCAAGGACCGACACGGCTTAGTGCGTGATTTGGTGCAGGAGCTGAAAGGCTTGGGTTGTCGCGCCCTTTGCGTAACGGTCGATGCTCCGGTTGTCGGCGCACGCAATCGTCAAGCGCGAGCACACTTCCGTATCCCCGATGACTTCGACACGCCGTATTACGATCGCAAGAAGGCCAAACTATATGCGGGGTTGCCGGTCATGGGAAGTTTCACGTGGGATGATATTGCATGGCTGCGTTCAACCACTGATCTGCCGTTGCTGCTCAAAGGGATCTTGAATCCCGAGGATGCCGATTTGGCCATCCGATCCGGCGTGAACGGCCTGATCGTTTCCAACCACGGTGGACGTTGCCTCGACACGCTGCCCGCGACCATTTCAGTCTTGCCACAGATCATAGAGAGAGTTGCTCGGCGCGTGCCAGTCCTGGTGGACGGTGGTGTTCGCCGTGGCACGGACGTAATGAAAGCTGTCGCCTTGGGTGCCAAGGCGGTGCTGATCGGACGTCCCTACCTCTACGGCCTAGCCGCCGGCGGTGCCTCCGGCGTGAGCAAGGTGGTGGAAGTTCTTCGGAACGAATTTACGATGGCGATGGCACTGACAGGACGCAGGTCGCTGGCCGAGATTGATCGCTCTGTGGTGTGGTGATTTCCAGATACTCCAGGTGATTGCAAATGCAACCATGCACTGCAGCGAACCCGGCCATCGCGCTCCGGTTGCAATCGAACGCCCTCGTGGGCCGGGTCGCTGAGCTTGGGTCTAGGCGTTTCTACACGCTCTCTTCCCGTCTCTTCACTCAAGTAGGCCGATCAATCCAACGCTCACACCAATGAAACACTTTTTCACCATCGCAGCAGTGCTCGTCGCGTTCGCCAACGTCAGCCGCAGTCAGGACGCATCGGATTCGCAGCCCGTTATTAAGGAAGTCATCAGGGCCGTCGGCGGCCCGGAGAAGTTGCTGCGGAAGTTTCGCATGAAGGAGCGGTTTCACGGGGGCAGCGAGCCAACGCCGCCAGCTGGGGAATCGCCTCAGGTCCGCGAATCCATCCTCGATGCGCCGGGCTACTGGTGGGTCGGCAAGCAAGACCGCACCGACGAGCCGGCAAAATTTGATGTGTGGGCGTGGACGCTCGTCGCGCTGACCGATGCCAAGTCGAAAATTGCCGTCGTGCCCGATGTCGTCGAGCACGAGAGGCCGGTCATGGGATTGCGTATCAGCGAATCCATCACCCCGCCGCTGGAACTGTATTTCGACAAGGAAACCAAGCTCCTCGTCCGCATGGACTGGCGCAGCGACATCTACCGCTTTAGCGAATGGCGGGAGCACGATGGCGCGAAATACGCGGCGAAAACGATCCTATTCAAAAAAGCCACGGGCAAGCCGTGGTTCTACCACGAGATCACCGAGATGGAGCGGCTGAAGGAACTGCCTGCCGACCTGCCGCGCTGATTCTTTCGCCGATTAATGATAGCTACCAAAACGCCTAATCACCAAAGGATGGAAAGGACCGGAGCGCGCTGGTGATGTTCGATTGGAAGTGGGGGGCATCGCGCGGAGCGTCCGTTCCATCCGGGGTTAACATTGTCCGAGTCGCGCGACCGCGTGGCCGATGCATTCGCCACCCCGTTGCCCTTGGCGATACATCACTCCGAGAATGTTTTGCGCTTTGGCATATCCTTGTTCAGCGGCTTTGCGGTACCACTTCACAGCCTCAACGCTGTCCTTCTCAACGCCTTTGCTCGCGTAATACATGTCCCCGAGTTCGTGTTGCGCCCCTGCATGTCCTTGGTCAGCAGCCTTGCGATACCATTTCACCACCTCGGCGTAGTCCTTTTCCACACCTTGGCCTGTGTCATACATCCATCCGAGTTTGAATTGCGCTACGGCATCGCCCTTCTCGGCCTCGGCTTTGATGCTTTGGAATTTTTTACGAAGTTCTTCGGTCTGCTGTGCGGTAGCGTCGGGTAGTGACACCTCAACGAAACAGAGCAACGCGGCGAGGGGAAAAAGGTAACTGATGGCTTTCACGTCGCCACTCTCTCAGAGATCGACAGGCGAGGCAATGTCGCGCTTGGCTAGCTCACCCGCCGAATCAGGGCTCTGAACAAGCCTTGAATCACCGCCCGCTCGACCGGGATGCGATGGGGATATTGCGGGTTCTCTTATTGGAGGAACGTTTTGCCGCGCTGTTTCAGGAGTGTCATGAGGATGCTCTTTTCGCCAACGACTCAGCGCGGCCACCGCGGTTGAGCATGATTTTCCCGCCACGCTTTCCCTCGCCAGCGAGCTACGCCAGGACCTCTTTGCGCTCTACCACGGGTGGCTCGACCGCAAATTGACATCGCCGCGCTGGCCGCGGACGACCGTGGTGACGTTGCGCCAGGCGTTCGTGGAACCTTCAACAACGAGGCGGGCTTCCACGGTGGCGGTCTCGGCAAGTTCTCCGGAGAGACGACCAGCGAACACGATTGAGCCTTCTTCTTGTCGCGCGCGCTGAAAGATCTGGTAGTCGAGCAGCGAACTCAGCTTCAGCCCCGTCGTCACGGGCGTGGTCTCCGCCGTGAATCCGGCGCTTGAATGATCATCTGTCACGCGAAGATGACGGAGAGCAGAGCGTGGAGCCCAGATGCGTCGGACGGGCGCACCAGTGAGCTGAGGCGAATTCATGTCGCCGAGGCTGTGGCGTGTGAATGCGGAGTCAATGCGCCTTTGCCGATCCGTTGCGGCAGGGCGCGCGAGCTCTGTCATTGCCTCGCCTCTTGCTCTCCGATTAGCTTCGCCGAATGTCTCGACTCATCGTGATGCGCTCGCCGCTGTTCTGCCTTTTCCTGCTTTCCATTTCGCTCCTGCCGCTCGCGCCAGCTTCTCGCGCCGCCGCTCCTGATTCAGACATCATTTTGCGGGAAGGCGTGGCGATCCGCTCCGGCGGGCGCATGGCTCGAACGGCGTTTCACACGGATCCCATCGAGGCGCTCATCGTCGCCGGCCGGTGGACCGCGCCGCGTGCTGGCGACACGTTGACGATGACTGACGGTACGAATCGGACGTGGGAGCCGGTCATCGCCAAGACGGACGGATCGTTCACGAACGCAGCGCTGCGCGGCGGCTACGTTTATCTGCCGTTCGTCTCGGACGTCGACCAGGTGATGCTGCTCAAGGCGGCGGGGCATTCGATGGTCTACGTGAACGGCGAGCCGCGCACGGGCGATCCATATCAGAACGGGAGTGTCGCGCTGCCGGTCCAGATGCGTCGGGGCACGAGCGATCTGCTTTTCAGCG
>CAMCCU010000351.1 GCA_945872975.1 Pedosphaera parvula Ellin514 | reverse complement strand
CCCCCGTTTCCCGAGCCGCTTGTGCAGGTCTTCCATCAATGGAAACGTGCCCCGGCATGGACCGCACCACGACGCCCAGAAATCAACGATGACGAGCTTGCCCGCGAGATCCGTCGGAAGGGCTCCTTCCAGCGCATGGTCTGAGAGGTCCGGAAAAGCGTCACCCACTTTGATCGCCGGCTCCGCGCCAGCCGCCATCGCCGCAATCATGGCGATGAAGAAAGCAGTAGAAAGTGCGGCGCCCCGCAGCGTTCGTCGGTTCATGTTCAACACAAGTTCAAGGTTCATTTGCAATATCGGGATGATCATCAAAACTGAAGCCTCAGGCCCACGGTGTACACATTGGCCGTCGCATAACTGCTGCGTGGCGTCATCCCGTCCATCCCCGTCATCACGTATCGTTTGTAGGCGGCGTCGGCGAAGCATCGTTCACCAAGCCGGAGCGACACACCAATTCCACACGTGACGGATCGAAAGGCCGACAGCCGGTAGTCAGCAGAATAGAACTGCGGGACGGGAATGACCGGCGGGTTCTCGGTGTCAGACGGATCAGCATCAAAACTGAGGCGATAGTAATATGCCTCCGACTGCTGGTAATAGCGAAACAGCGGGGCAACGGTGACGCGCTTCCCGATGGACTGCATCCATTCGAGAGTCACGGTGTGCCCGTTCAATTCTTGTGAGTCATGATAGAAGCGATAGGTCAACTCAGCGGTGCCATCGAGTGGTTCAATAAATTGCGTCAGCGTGCTCGATATGATCTGCTTCGTGCGATGCCCCGGACGCTTCTCAGGGAACAGCGCATCGGGGTCCGGGTAACCCGTAAAACGAAAGCCCTTGTAAGGATCAGCCAAGTAACCGCTCGCCGTCCCAATCGTCAACGTTGCGTTGAACAACGTCGTCGGCGTCAGCACTTGAGTGATGCCAACAAGAAAGTCGGTCGAGTTCTTGTTCTCCGTTTCATTCCCCAAATGGAAGCCACTGACCTGATCAAAGTTATGGGATACACCGAGATTCAAAGAGGTGTTCCTCCGGTTGAAATCGCCGACATAGTTGAGTGATAGACCGAGCGATTCATAATCTTCCTCAAAGCTGTAGGCCACCTGCGGAGCAATCGTGTGCTGACCGAACCTGATCCGAGGCTCGATATAGCCCGCGCGTCGGAAATCATCGATCTCGACCGTCGGCACCGGAGATCCCAGCGACACCGGCGGACCACCCGTGGGCGTCGCGCCAGAAATAGCGTCATAAACAAGAGCGCCCTTCAGCGAAACATCCGTTGCGAGTCTCTGCTCAAACAGCGCGGAATGAGTATGCACCAGGATTCGATCCTTCGACTCCGCGTAAACCTCGAACTTGTAGTCCGCGTGATTCTCCGCACCCAAGTGCAGTCTGCTGAGCCAATAAAGACACACCACAGCCAGAGACGACCCACTGGAACGCATCGTCGCGACAGCTCGTCGCAAAAGCGGGACAACGCAATTGCGCGTCCGACACCGACGAATTGTTATGATGAGCCAGCGTGTCATCGCCTTGCTAGATGCCTGCTCCTGCGGCGTTCAGATGACTCCTGCGAACCTGGCGCTCATCCAGAGATCCCGCCGCAGGAAAGGACAGACTGCTCGCATGGTGACGACTCCCGTGGTGTTGCCTGAAATGTAGCGTTGCTTGCTGGCTGACCAGTGCACGCACGACCCGCAACCCGAGCCCGAGAGTTAACTCGGACGCAGTCGGCAAGGAACGCACCTCGTTCATCGTGGTAAATATCAACCGATTGCCATGCTGCCTGAGCCGGACCCGGATCTTTCCGCGACCATGGATCAGCGCGTTGGTGAGGAGCGCATGGAGCACCTGCTTGCAGTACTTGGCGTCCGTATCGCCGACCCGGCCTTGCTCAGCCTCAATCTGAACACTGCGATTCTGAGCAGTGGCCAGCAGTTCAAAATCTCGAACAAGATCGGTAATCAAATCAGACAAGTTCACCGCCTCCATGTGCCAGACGAGCCGACCTTGTCCCGCCTTGGCGATGAGCAGCGACTGCTCCACCACATGATTCAGGCGCAAGAGTTCCTCCTGCAAATCCTCGGCCATGTCCGGATCGATCTTTCCCTGGGCCTGCTCCACCTTGTGCCGGAGAATCGTGATGGGCGTCCTGAGCTCGTGCGCCACCTTCGCCGCATATTCACTCATCTCCAGGAACGACCGCTCCAGCCTCGCCAGCATGTCGTTCAAGTGGCCCTGCAAGCTGCGGAACTGTTCATCGGCGACATCCAGTTCAACCCGGCGGCTCAATGTCCCCGTGTTCACCGAGCGAAGCTGTCGGTTGAGATTCTCAATCGGTCGCAGCGACTGGCGCGCGATATAATATCCGAGCGCGACAATGAGCAGCATCAACGGGATGGAGACCATCAGCGACGATTGGAGCAACTGGCCCATGATTCCATCGATCTCTTCCTCGGAGTAGCTGCCGTGCAGAATCCAGTTGGGGTTGATCGTTTTCTCCCGCTCGAAGCTGTCTTTGCGCAGCTCCAGATCAAGCCGCCGATAGGTGAGCGTGATCTGGATGACCGTCACAACCACGAATCCCAACGTAAACCAAAGCGTGAGGCGGGTGCGGAGCGACTTCATGGAGACTCCTTCAAGGCAAATCCCACTCCACGCACGGTATGGAGGAGTGGATTCAAGCCGGGCCGATCAATTTTATTTCGCAGATAGTTCATGTACACGTTGACGATGTTGGTCTGCGAATCGAAATGCTGATCCCACACATGCTCGACAATCGCCATCTTGCTGACGGGCTTCGGAGCGTTGAGCAGTAGAAACTCCAACAAGGCAAACTCACGATTTGTGAGCACGATCTCCTCGCCAGCGCGACGCACTTTGCGCGAGAGCAGATCCATCTCAAGGTCCGCCACCCGTAAAACGTTCACCCCGTTCGGGCGCTGCCGTCGCAGCATCGCCCGCAGGCGGGCCAGCAACTCCGTCAACGAAAAAGGCTTCACCAGGTAATCATCGCCACCTGCATCAAGCCCCCTCACTCGATCCTCCACCTCGCCACGCGCCGTCACGAAGATGACGGGTGTCATGACATTCTTCTTCCGAAGTTGTCGCACAACCGTGAACCCATCCTTGGCAGGCATCATCACATCCAGGACCAGAGCGTCATAGGGATGCGTCTCAGCGAGCCACAATGCCTCGTCCCCGTCAGACGCCAGATCCACGGCGTAACCTTCCGCCTTCAATCCTTGCACCAGCAACCCCGCCGCCTTGGCGTCATCTTCAGCTACAAGTATGCGCATGAGCCTCCTGTTCGTCTTCGGATTGTTCACTGCACCGCTTCACCCATGGTCGACGTGGGTTCAGCAGAACACTCAGCCCGCCTGACAACGCGATCGAGCGTTCCGACGTTTTTTCTTTTTGATTTTGAATTCGAAAGTTCATTGGTCATTGATGATTAACTCCACGAGATCGTGGCGGGGAGCTCCGCAGAAACGAAGGCCCGACCTGTCGTCACGAGAACGACTTCAGCCGGGCAACGACAGGATGGAAATCAAACGACGATGACTATCGAACGAAGAAGTGACGCCAGAGCGAGCTGGCTCGGAGGGCCATGATCGTAGAAGGGGGGGTGGAGGGAAGAACCGTAACGAAGACAAAATGTTCCAATGACGGTAGAAGCGAGATCGCAACCGGGACCTTGCACCATCTTTATGTCAGGAGCCGAAAGTTGACTCAACTTCTCCCAGGCGGAATCCACCGTGAAAGTTGCCACATGATCGGGGTTCGTCGCGCCTTGATCCGCCAACAAGCAGAGGACCCGCGATACCATGCCATGCTGATGCGTCGGAACCTCGGAACGGACCGCCTCGTGACGCAAGACCAAGCGGAACTCCTCCCCGCTCCGACTTATCTGCACCGTGTGAGAACCCTCCAAGACTGCACCAACTGCCAGGAGACCGGGAACAACTTGCGACGGACCAAGGAGGACCGTCAGGAGGCATGTCAACGCCCCAAAACGCGTTCTTAGCAACGAGAGCTGCGTGCGCGTTATAGAAGACATACGGCTAGACAATTAGCATCCGTTCCCCTCCTTCGCAATCTACATATTCCCGTCGGAAGACACGCGCCTGACCCAGCAACACAGGTCAAGCGCCTGATGCGCTCAAAGATGAGTTTCCGGCCTCAGGAAAGAACCGCCGGTCAATTCGGCGACCCGTTTGACCCGTCACTCACGAAGACCGAACCGGATTGGTTGGTGCCCATGAGGAACCCGCCACCAATCGCCTGCTTTTGCAAAATCACGCCCTTGATCGCGCTCTTCTTCAGCGTGTCGGGATGGACGAAGCTTCCACTGAGCAACCCGGACGCAGTGGTCAGGCTGAGCGCCAGCTTGCTCGTGTTGGTGGACGTGATGATGAACTTGTTCGCGGAACTGAGCGCGATGGCATTGGTCATCGGCACGGACAGGTTGCCTTGTTCAAACAGGGCCACGCCGTTGCTCCAGCCCAACGCCGCCACGCCCTTCAACGGCGCGACGTAGCGTGAGCCCAGCGCGAGCGTTTCGTTCGTGAAACCGGCGAGGTAAATCTTTCCTCCGGCTGTCTCCTTCTTCGTCCACAGCAGCAGGCCAGGCGTATCGTTCGTGTCAGTGTTCATCATGGTCAGCCAGCCGACCAACGATCCCCTGCCCTTGTAGAGGCTCACGTAAACGGGCGTCTGCCCATTCGCCGCCAGCGTCGTCTTCTGCGCCACTGCGGTACCATCGGCCAACGTTCCCTTGAGCGTCACGGCGCCCGCAGTGGTGAGGTCCAGCGTCGCCGGACTCTGGCCAGCCGGACTCGTCGCTGCGTCTTCACCGCCAGAGAGCAGCATGGTGTATTTGCCGGAATGGTTGGTCGCGGGATTCAGCTTCGCATCAAATGTCGCGCGGTAGCCGAAGAGTTCGCTGTTCCAATACGCGTTGCTCACATAGCCGGAGACCTGGTTTGATCCGGCGCTTAACTGGATGCCGAGGACAACTTCGTTCGTGCCCTTTCGCAAGACAGTCCTGGAACCAGCCAGTGACAGATCCAGCAGTCCGCTGACGGAATAGCTGCCACCCGCCAGGAGGAGCTTGCCACTGAACCCGCCTTTATCCGTGACGGTCAGCGTGAAGTGACCGGACTGTTCGTGCGGCGGTTCCGGCGTGTTGGGATAGAACAACCCGGTGTAGTTGCCCTTCAACGCCACGAACGGATTCGTCACGAAGTTCGCGATGACAGAAAGGTTGGAGGCCATGTTGAAGGTGAGCGTCGCGCCGGCGCTCGACACCGCATCAACCAGCCAGTTGCTGAAGACGTTCCCAGGTTTCGCCGTGGCTTTCAGCGTGTAGGATTTGCCGAGCTCCAGAAGCTGGCCGTTGGTCGGGCCGACCAGCGTCCCGTTGCCGTTGACGGCGAGCGTGAGCGGCAGCCTCACGATGTAAACGACGACGCGGGTGTTGGTGATCGAGAAGTTGCCTACGGCATCCGCGGCTTTGATCCGGAAAGTGTTTGTGCCTGGCTGCAAGGCGGCGGTCGCGCTCCAGTTCGACGTGCCGGTCGCTGAAGTGTCCGCGCCACCGTTCTGCTGGAGGATCACCGAGGTCACGCCTTGATTGTCTGCAGCGGTGCCCGACAGATTGATGCTATTCGAGGTCACCAAGGTCAGCGCGCTGGCGGGTGAAACCACAGCCAGCGTCGGGCGGATTGCGTCCGGCACCGGCGGCACAGTGACCGTCAACGTCGCGACCGTGCTCGTCACGGATCCAGCCACGTTGGTGACGACCACTGTGTAGTCACCAGCACTGAGCGCGACGGCTGGAGCGAAGGTGAGCGTGCCGTTCGTCGCACCGGCGACAGCAACGCCGGCTTTGCGCCATTGATAGCGGAATGGAGCTGTGCCCGTGACGGTCACGCTGAACGCTGCGTTGCTGCCCGACGTCACGGTGAGACTTTCCGGTTGCGCTGTGATGGTGGGTGCAATCGGTGCTGGATTCACCGTCACGATCGCCACGGAGCTCGTGATGGAACCCACCGAGTTGGTCACGACCACCGCGTAGCTGCCTGCGTGGTTGGTGGTCAGGCTGGTGAGGTTGAGCGTTGAGTTCGTTTCGTTGGCCACAGCGCCACCATCCTGGCGCCATTGATAATTCAACGGACCAGTCCCCGCCGC
>CAMCCU010000350.1 GCA_945872975.1 Pedosphaera parvula Ellin514 | reverse complement strand
CTCTGCGCCCGGCGAGCCACGCAGCGCAGTGTGAAGTTCGTGAGGTGGCTGCGGCAGTCCATCCGCGATCGCGTTGCGGAAGCCACCGCCGTGCCCCGCCTCAAGGCCTCCTATGCCTCCCTGTAGCTGGTGAACCAGGACACTGTTCTTGTTCGCGGTGAGATCGATGCTGCTGCGGACACCATCCAGCCATGCCTGACCAACACGTTCACCCGCCGGCCGGCAGCGTTGCTCTTCGCACAGATACTTCATCGAAACGGAGAGTCGGAAGCGGCGGCGCAGTTGACCCGTGGTGCCAATGCAATGCCTCGTCCCTTCGACTGGCCGGATCCGTTTCTTCGCGAAGTGCAAAGCTTGCGATTAGACCGGCAGCGCCTCGAAGATCAGGTCAACGGCCTGCTCGTTGCGCAACGCCTGCCCGAGGCCGAGGTCGCGCTGGACAGGTTGATTGCCGTCTTTCCTGATAGTCCGGAGGGGCTCCTGCTGCTCGGCCGACTGAGGATTCAACAACGCCAGTGCATCGATGCGGAAAGTGCGCTGCGCAGGCATCTCAAGATCCAGCCCAACTCATTGAACGGAACAATCCAGCTCGGACTCGCGCTGTTGTGCCAGGAGCGGTGGCAGGATGCGGCTGTTGTTTTGCGCGGGGCTCTTGCGCTGAAACCGGATTTCGCCCAAGCGCACTTCAATCTCGGCTACGCGCTCAGCCGGACCGGCGATTCAGCGGCAGCCATCTTGAGTTTTCGCGAAGCGTTGCGATGCAGTCCGGGAAATGCCAATGCCCACACGGCTTTGGCGGAGGAACTTCTCAAGAATGGAGATCCTACCTCCGCCTCTGCGCACGTTCAGCGCGCGCTGGAACTAAATCCAAACGATTCCAGGGCCCGTGTGTTGAGGGAGCGGTTGAGCGGAAAGCGTTGATTGTCCCGGCCGCGTCACGCCGGTTCCTGCTGCGTGATGCAGTGGAACGAGCCGAGTCCCCAAATGAGATCGGTGGAATCCACGCCAATGACCTGCCGATCCGGGAAATGTTCCTGGAGCGTCGCGATGGCGACCTTGTCATTCGCGCGCCTGAAAGTCGGAACGAGGACGATCTTGTTGGCGATGTAGAAATTCGCGTAGCTCGCAGGAAGCCGCTGACCTTGATACTCGACCATGCCCGGCGTCGGCAGTTTCACGATGTTGAACAACCGCCCGTGCTTGTCCCGAGCCGCGCGGAGCTTGAGATGGTTTTCGAAGAGCGCCGTGTAGTTCGCGTCGTCAATGTCCTCTTCAAAGACGGTCGCGATCGTAGTCGAGTTGATGAAGCGGGTGAGGTCGTCCACATGTCCATCGGTGTCGTCACCCACGATGCCTTCGCCAAGCCAGATGATTTTCTCCACGCCCAGATAATCCCGCAGGAAGCGCGAGATCTCCGCCTGATCCATGTTGGGGTTACGATTCGGATTGAGCAGGCAGGATTCCGTGGTGAGCAGGGTTCCAAACCCGTTCACGTCGATCGATCCGCCTTCCATGACAATGCCCGGCTCGAAGAGATGCAGCCCGCGAAGCGCCGCCACGTGCCGCGGAACGGCATCATCCAAATCATACGGCGGATACTTGCCGCCCCACGCGTTGTAGCCCCAGTCCACCACGGCGCGTTCATGCTGCCCCTGCCGGTCGCGCACGAGAAAGATCGGGCCGTGATCGCGGCACCAGGGTTCGTAGGCGGGGAAATGGTGGAAGTGAACACGCTCCAGCGGCGTGTTGAGCTTCGTCAACAAAGCGCGGACGGTCGCTTCCATGTCCGCATCCCAGACGTTGATGTTCACGTCCTCGACCTTGACCAGATGCCGGATCAGCTCGGCGTAAACGGGCGGAACGGCGTCATACCGGTCGGGAAAGCTGATGCCCTCGGGTCGTGGCCAGGTGAACCAGGTGCCGGCATGCGGCTCCCACTCCGCCGGCATGCGAAAGCCAATCCGGGCGGGCGTCTTGTTGAAGAACGATGTCGTGTGGTCACTCATAACAAACCTCAGGGCAGACGCTCGCCGCGTGCTGCGTCGAGCAATTGATACCACTCCTCTCGTGTCAACGAGACGTCCACCGCCTTGGCGGACTCGCGGATGTCCGCCGGCTCCGCCGAACCAACGATGGGAATGATCCCGCTGGGATGCTTGAGCAGCCACGCGAGCGCCACAGCCACGCGGCTCGCCCCGCGCGCCTTCGCGATACGGTCGAGCACCGTCTTGATTCGACGCGTCTTATAGGCTTCCTGAGACGGCAGGACTTGCGTCGCGCCATCAGCAAGTTGACCACCGGCCAACGGGCTCCAGGCCATCGGCGTGATGTTTTCAGCGAGACATTGATCGAGCGTGCCGTCTTCGAAGCGCGACAAGTTCGCGAGGCTGATCTCCACCTGGTTGACCGCGAGCTTCATCGGGCACGCCGACTGCAACGCGCTCACTTGCGAGGGGCGGAAATTGCTGACGCCAAACTCGCGGACCTTGCCCGCCTTCCGCAGGCGGCTGAAGGCATCGGCGACTTCGCCGGGGTCCATCAGGTAATCCGGGCGATGAAGCTGATAGAGATCGATCGTCTCGATGCCAAGACGCTTCAACGATTGGTCGCACGAACGCTCGATGTATTCGCGGGAGAAATCGTAGCGATACGGCGCAGCCTTCGTCGGCTCGCCCGCCATCCGGATGCCACACTTCGTCGCGATGACGATGTGCTTGCGCAGAGCCGGAGTTTGCTTGAGGACCTGTCCAAGAATCTTCTCCGTCTCGCCATGGCAATAGATGTCCGCCTGATCGAAGAGCGTGAAGCCCGCTTCATAAGCGGCGAGGATCGCCTTGCGACCGGCCGCTTGCGCGGTGGCGGTGACTTTCGAGGGATCCCAGGTGCCCGCGACCCGCCAGCAGCCATAGGCCATGCGGCTGACTTTGAGGGACGAGAGCGGGACAGATTTCATAGTAATCAAACTGCGAGAATGGGCGGAGGTTTAGATCAGATTCGGAAACTCGAAAAGGCAATTCGTCGGACGCTGGATTGCTGGTCCTGTGAAAAGCAAAACTCCGTACAGCGCCAGGCTGGACGGAGTTGCCGGGAAAGTGTTGAGCGGCTCAGGCTTTCCAGAGCTGGCCGGGTTTGACGGGCTGGCCTTTCATCGCGTTGCGGGTATCGACGATCGCCTTCGCCCAATCGACGAGGTCCGCGTGGTTCACACCTTTGTGCGCCGTGGCGATGACGACGACATCAAAGGAGGAGATGGACGCCTTGTCCCATGTCACGGACTTGGTGCCGGTCCAGTGACCGTGCTCGCGCGTCGGGCGAATCGCCGGGACGTGCGGGTCGTAGTATGCCAGCTCCGCTCCGCGCTCCTTGAACATGTCGAGCAGATGGTAGCTGGGGGATTCACGATCGTCATCGACGTCCGGCTTGTAGGCGAGCCCCACGATGAGCACGCGGGAACCGTTGATGGATTTCTTCTGCTCGTTGAGCGCCTCTGCCGCGCGATTCACGACGTACTCCGGCATCGAGGTGTTGATCTCGCCGGCGAGTTCGATGAAGCGGGTGTTCTTGCCGTACTCGCGCGCCTTCCACGTGAGATAAAAGGGATCGATCGGGATGCAGTGTCCGCCCAGGCCAGGGCCGGGAAAAAACGCCATGTAACCAAACGGCTTCGTGCGGGCCGCCTCGATGACTTCCCAGACATCGATGTCCATCGCGCTGTAAACGATCTTCAGCTCGTTCACGAGGGCGATGTTCACGCTGCGGAAAATGTTCTCAAGCAGCTTGGTCGCTTCGGCCACGCGGCAGGAGGAAACCGGAACCAGCGTGGTGAGCGCCTGGCCATAAAGAGCCTTGGTCTTCTCCAGACAGGCTGGAGTGAGGCCGCCGATGACCTTGGGGATGGTGGCGACTTTACTGGCGGGATTGCCCGGGTCTTCGCGCTCAGGGGAGAACGCGAGATGAAAATCAACGCCCGCCTTCATCTTTGATCCGGCTTCGAGCACTTCGAGCAAATCTTCGTCCGTCGTGCCCGGATAGGTGGTGGACTCGAGAACGACCAGCGTGCCCTTCGTCAGATGCGGCGCAATGGCCTTGCCGGTCTCGAGGATGTAGGAAATGTCCGGCTCGCGATTCTTGTTCAGCGGCGTGGGCACGCAGATGATGATGGCCTGCACTTCCTTGACGCGTGAGAAATCCGTGGAGGCAGACATGCGCCCGGCCTTCACCTGCTCCAGCACCGTCGCCGGATCAATATGCTTGATGTAGCTCTGCCCTTGGTTGATGGCTTCCACTTTTGGCGGATCAATGTCCAGCCCCAGCACGGTCACGCCCGAGCGCGCAAACTGCAGTGAAAGCGGAAGCCCAACATACCCAAGCCCAACGATCGCGATATTCTTCATGCCCTGATTTAATCGGAATAATTTAAGAGTGCTTAACGCCAAATTGCATCAGCGCTTGCCGACGTTCCTATACCACGCCAGCGCCTCATGCAAGCCCTGCTCAACCGTGCAGGCCGGACTGTAGCCCAGAATGCGCGCGGCCTTGGCGATGTCCGCCTGAGAGTGCCGGATGTCGCCGGCGCGAAAATCCCGATGCACCGGCTTGAATGACTTCAGATGCGGATGGTCCGCCTGAAGCGCTGATCGAATCAGCTCAAACAGCTGGTTCAAACTGGTTCGTCCGCCGGCGGCGACATTGAGCACTTCGTGCGTCCCCGGTGCGAGTTCTGCCGTGGCGGCGAGCAAGTTGGCCTGGATGACATTTCCGACGTAGCAGAAGTCGCGCGTGGTTGATCCGTCGCCAAAAATCTGAATCTCGCTGTTCGCGATCATCGCGGACGCCCACAACGGAATCACGGCGGCATAGACGCCCTTGGGATCTTGTCGTGGGCCGAACACGTTGAAGTAGCGAAGCCCGACTGCGGTCATCCCGTAGCTCCGGCAGAACGCCCCGGCGTACACCTCATTGGCCAGCTTGCTCATCGCGTACGGCGAGAGCGGATTTGTCGGCTCATCCTCGCTCAACGGGAGGCGGGTGGAATCGCCATAGACGGCACAGCTGGACGCATAAACCACGCGGCGCACTTTCTGTTCGCGGGCGGCGAGGAGCACATTCATGAACCCCGTCGTGTTGATGTCATGCGTGGTGACGGGGTCCTCCATCGAAGCGGGAACGGAGACTTGTGCGGCCTCGTGCAAGATCGCGTCCACTCCACGGCAAGCCTCGCGGCAGGCGTCCAGGTTTCGGATGTCTCCCTCCCACAGGGTGAACCGCGATCCTCCCAGCGCGGTGAGCAGCTTGACGTTCTCGCGCTTGCCGGTGGTGAGATTGTCGAACCCCACCACGGTCTGGTTCGCCGCGAGCAAGGCCTCAATCAAGCTCGATCCAATAAACCCCGCCGCACCGGTCACCAGCCAGGTTTTGGGATGAGTCCGAAGTGAGGCCAGGGTTCGTTCGTATGCGGTCATGTCAGGAATTCACAACGGATGAAAGCTCTGTGGGCTTTAATGTTCAGGCGTCCGTTCAGCATCTTCAGCAACTTTAGAAAAGGCTGGAGCCGGTGCCCAGCGATATTGAGCAACAGTTTTGCAACGGAAACGTGGCCGACCTCACGACAACGGCTTCTTCCAAATCGGAACCACCCGTTTCATTTCATCGATCAGGTGCTGGCAGGCATTGAACGCTTCACCGCGATGCGGCGCGATGACCTCCACCCAGAGCGACGCCTCATTCACCGGCACCACGCCGACGCGATGAACGAGCCGGACGGATTCGATCGGCCACTTCCTCTCGATCTCCGAAAAGATGAGTTCGAACTGCCGCCTCACCATCTCCTCAAAGGCTTCGTATTCGATGGCGCGGATGGATTCGCCCGCTTCGCTTCCACGAACGACTCCCGAAAAATAAACTGCTGCACCCATCCCACCCGTCATCGTCCGAACAGCCACTAAGGCCGTCTCGTCGATACGGTTCGGAGTCAGAATAACCTGGCGCTTCATGCTCATGCGATTGTCAAAATGGGAACCGTCATCCGCCTTGCACCGGTGGAAAGAGAGACACTTCGTCGCCGACCTTCAAGACGTAGTCACGCGTTTGGTAATCCACGCCGACCGCCATCAATGTTGAACGCCGCATCGGCTCCAATTTCGGATACCGTCCCGCCAGCCGGTCAAAGAGCTCGCCCAAGGTGACTCCTTCCACCA
>CAMCCU010000349.1 GCA_945872975.1 Pedosphaera parvula Ellin514 | reverse complement strand
TTCCAGCTTCGTGGTGAGTCGGCGATTGGTGGTGGAACGCCAGTCCTCGGAGATGGTGGTCAGCACGCCATCGTCCCAGCGCAGCTTGAACTTGTCGGGCAAACGACCGGCGGTGCGGATGGATTCATGAGCGCGCATCGAGCCGTCCGGGTTCGTGATGTCGATGCTGCGCACGATGGACTGCCACCAGTTCGCGGGATCTTGCGTCACGACGAACAGCAGGCGGTCAGTGGCCGTCACGACGTTGCCGTAACCGGAATACCAGAGCGTATCGCGAGCGGTTGGTTGAGCGGGATCGGAGAGATCGAACGACGAGACAAGCGTTCCCCATTCCCACGTGTTGTTCGCGGTGCCGGTCACAGGGCGATACGTTTGCGAGGCGACATAGAGCGCGGTGCCGACCAGCCGGCTTTCGAGGATGTAGCCGTTGACGGCGAGCTTCGCGACAATCACCGGCTGGGCCGTGGCATCGCTGACGACGATCACCTGGCTAGTGTCGGAATTGCAGTTTTCGCGCGCGAGCAGGACGACGTGTTGGTCGCCGAGCAAATACATGTCTTCGCCGACGCCGGGCAATTCCAGCGTGCTGCGAACGCGTGGGGCATCCGGATTCGCCAGATCGATGACTTGCAGGCCGCGGAGTTGATTGAAGAAGTAGAGAGTTTCGCCGCGAGTCCGCCAGATGTCCGATTCAACCACTTCGCGGGTGGAACTCTGATTGCCGCCCGGCGTGGTGGTCGGAATGGAAGTCACATCCGTGTAAAACTCGCGAACACCTGAGCCGCTGGACGGTTCGCCTTCGAAGGAGTCAATGCCGGTGAAGAATCCAGCGGGCGCTCCCTCGTTCGCATCGGCACGGACACGCAACAGTTCGAGCGCCCGGGAGCGTTCTAGCCGGAATGTCACGAGACCACCGCTGCCGTCCAGCCGGTCCACGACCCGCGGTTCCCACGCGCCGGAGCCGATTCGTTCGCGGCTCTCGAGCGTGACTCGTCGTGCGCCAGGCGGCACCTGGACCGTGACGACGATGTTCGTTTGCTCCGTGGTGACGGAGACGATCTGCGGGTTGGCGAGCTGCGCGTGGGCGGCGCAATGCATCAAGAGGGCCAGCAGCACGAGACCGCAGCGAATGGAGGACGGGAGGTGAAGATTCGTTTTCATGACACGAAATGAAACGGGATTGTTGGCCGGTATTGAATAGACCCTCCGGCCATCTCCTCGTCAACGTGGTTTCTGTGACAAGTTCAACGCGGGCAGAGACACGTTTACGCTTGCCCGGAATCGTCCTGGCCCGCGATTCTGAGAACCAGCACACGTCATGAACTCCAAAAATTTTATCAGCCTCTCGTTCATTGCCGCCGGCACGCTCCTTCTCTCCAGCTGTCGCATCGGCCCGCCTTCCGCCGCGTCGTTTGCTTCCGAGGAACGCGTCGGCAAAGCCGGACGCAATCGCTACGTCACGCCGGCGAATCAAGTTCTCACACCCGCAGGATTCCAGGTGGAGCTTCCCGGCATGCGACCACAGGCGATCGCGCTCAGCCCGGACGGAAGGATTCTCATCACGTCAGGCAAGACGGCGGAGCTGGTCGTCGTCGATCCAACCACCGGGAGCGTCATCCAACGCGTCGGGCTGCCGTCGGAGACGAATGCTCCGCCGACTCCGGACGCCGTCTCGGCGAACATCCTCCAGCCGGACAAGGACGGGCAGGTGAGCTTCACGGGACTGATCTTCTCGCCCCATGGACGACGCGCTTATCTCGCGAATGTGAACGGCAGCGTGAAGGTCTTCGGGGTCGATGATCAGCACAAGCTCGCGCCGCTCTTCACCATCTCTCTCCCCGAGGTGAAGGCGGTGGATCGCAAGGCGGAGATTCCCGCCGGCCTCGTGCTTTCGCCGGATGGCCGCAAGCTCTACGTCGCGCTCAATCTCTCAAACCGCCTCGGCGAATTCGATGCGGACACGGGCAAGCTGCTTCGGACCTGGGATGTCGGCGTGGCGCCGTACGACGTGGTGCTGAAGGGAACGAAGGCTTACGTGAGCAACTGGGGCGGGCGACGTCCCGCGACGAACAGCATCACCGGTCCCGCCGGGCGCGGCACGCTGGTGCGCGTCGATCCGGTGCGCCACATCGCGAACGAAGGTTCGGTGACGATCGTTGATCTCACGGGCAAGCATCCAGCGAAGGAGCTGCTCGTCGGCCTGCATTCCTCCGCGATGGCTCTGTCGCCGGATGGACGCTACCTCGTCATCGCGAATGCCGCGAGCGACACGCTCAGCGTCATCGACACCAGCACGGACCGAATCGTGGAAACCATCTGGACCCGTCGCAACGCAGCCGATCTGTTTGGCGCTGCGCCCAACGCGCTCGTGTTTGATTCGTCCGGTCGCACGCTCTACGTCTGCAACGGCACACAGAACGCCATCGCCGTGATTTCCTTCAAGCCAGGCGAATCGCGTCTCACCGGCCTCATCCCCGTGGGCTGGTATCCGGGAGCCATTGTTCACGATGACTCGCGGCACGCGCTGTATGTCGCGAACATCAAGGGCATCGGCTCGACGAAGAAGCTGGCACCCGGCGAAGCGGCGAAGTTCAAGTCCGGCCAGCATTTCGGCACGCTCTCACTCGTGCCGATTCCGACGGGGAAGCAACTGGCGAATCATACTCGCACCGCGCTGAACAACTTCCGTCACGGCGCGATTCAGGCGGCGCGATTACCAGCGCGACCCGGCCAGCCTGCGCGGCCGGTGCCGGAGCGCAGCGGCGAGCCGAGCGTGTTCAAGCACGTCGTCTATATCATCAAGGAGAACCGCACCTACGATCAGGTCTTCGGCGCGCTGAAAGAGGGCAACGGCGATCCGTCGCTCTGCATCTTCGGCGAAAACATCACCCCGAATCAGCACAAGATGGTGCGCGACTTCGTGCTGCTGGATAACACGTATTGCTCCGGCATCCTCAGCGCAGACGGCCATCAGTGGGCGGACACCGGCATCACGACGGATTACATGGAGAAGTCGTTCGCCGGCTTCCCGCGCAGCTATCCCGACGGCATGGAGGACAGCGATGTGGACGCGATCGCGTACGCGCCGAGCGGCTTCATCTGGGACAACGTGCTGGCGCACGGCAAGACGATGCGCGACTACGGCGAGTTCGCCATCACGGTGAAGTCATGGAAGGACAAGTCGATCAAGCGCGACGTGACGTGGACGGATCACTATCGCGAGTTCATCGACGGCACGACGAACATCAACCTCAGCAGCCGGCCCGCGATCGAATCGCTGCGTCCGCATCTGAACACGAACACCGTCGGCTGGGACATGGATGTGCCGGATGTCTTCCGCGCCGCGCAGTTCATCAAGGACCTCCGCGAGTTCGAGCGGAAGGGCGAGATGCCGAACTTCATTCTCATCTGTCTGCCGAACGATCACACCAGCGGCACGAAGGCCGGCGCGCCCACGCCCGCCGCACAGGTCGCCGACAACGACCTCGCGTTCGGCCAGATCGTCGAGGCGCTCAGCAAGAGCCAGTTTTGGAAGGAGACGTGCGTCTTCGCGATCGAAGACGATCCGCAGGCCGGCTGGGATCATGTGAGCGGTTATCGCACGACGGGCTACGTGGTCAGCCCTTACACGAAGCGCGGGAAAGTGGTGAGCACGCAATACAACCAGACGAGCCTGCTGCGGACGATGGAACTGATCCTCGGCCTGCCGCCGATGAACCAGCTCGATGCGAGCGCCACTCCGATGTTCGACTGCTTCACCGACAAGCCGAACTTCACGCCCTTCACCGCCCTCACGAACAACGTGCCGCTCGACCAGATGAATCCGGACCCGAAGAAGATCACGGACCTGCTGCTGCGCAAGAACGCCTACGCGTCGGCGCGCCTGCCGCTGGCGGAGCCGGACAAGTGTCCGGAAGATCAGTTCAACCGCATCCTCTGGCACGCGATGAAAGGCTCGCAGGCGCCGTATCCTGAATGGGCGATCACGGTGCATGAGGACGAGGATGAGGATTGAAGCGGCAGACTGCTAAACGGGCGATAGTTCCATCATGGAAGTAATTGCTAAATCAGCTTCAATAAGCGTTGAAGATTATCTGGCGAGAGAACTGGCCAGCGAAGAGCGCCACGAGTATTTGGACGGCGTGGTGTATGCGATGGCGGGGGCGAGCATCGAACACAACATCATTTCAGGAAACATCTACAGCAGTCTTCGCTCTCACCTTCGCGGCAAGCCGTGCGTAGCCTTCATGGCCGACGTCAAACTTCGTCTGGAGTTCTCCAATGACGATGTCTTCTACTATCCCGACGTGATGGTGGCGTGCGATCCGCGTGACACGGACAAGTTCTTCAAACGCTTTCCAAAGGTGCTGATCGAAGTGATGTCCGAATCCACCGAGCGCATCGATCGCCGCGAGAAGCGCTGGAGCTATCAACAGATCGAAACGCTGGAGGAATACGTCCTTGTGGCCCAGGACCGCATGGAAGTCACCTTGTTCCGCCGCGCCAACCAGTGGCGACCCGAAGTGCTCACCAAGCCTGACCAGACGCTGGCCCTTGCCTCGCTGGAGTTTTCTCTCCCGTTGAGCGGCGTTTACGAAGGCGTGAAAGTATAGCCTCGCCCTTCGCTGCGTTCCTGCGCTCCTTCGTCGGTCCTCCCAGGCTGCCTGACTTTCCGAGTCCTGTTTACGTTTTACATCTTACGTCCTAGGCTCGCCGCCTTATGAGCTTGCCCGCCGACATCTTCTCCGCCGCGCGCGAAGATATCTTCCAGATCCGCACGAAAGCCCCCGGCCCGACCGGCAGCCTGCCGCTCACCGAGGAGATGCTTCGGGATCGGCCGAGCGGCGACATCTTCGGCCTCACGCAGAATGCCGGCATGGGCTGGGACCCGAGCGAGGCGGGACGCAAGCCGTATCTCATTCTCAGCACACAGGGCGGCGTGCGCGCGCCGGATGGCAAGCCGATTGCGCTCGGTTATCACACGGGACATTGGGAGATCGGCCTGCTCGTCGAAGCGGCGGCGCGTGAGCTGAAGCGGCTCGGCGTCGTGCCGTTCGCAGCGTATTGCTCGGACCCTTGCGATGGTCGAACGCAGGGAACGGACGGCATGTTCGACAGCCTGCCGTACCGCAACGACGCCGCGATTGTCTTCCGCCGGCTCATCCGTTCGCTGCCCGTGCGCGCCGGCGTGCTCGGCATCGCGACGTGCGACAAGGGGCTTCCTGCGATGATGATGGCGCTCGCCGGGATGAAGAATCTCCCCAGCGTGCTCGTGCCCGGCGGCGTGACCTTGCCGCCCGAGGACGGCGAAGACGCGGGAAAGATCCAGACCATCGGCGCGCGTTTTTCGCATGGGATGATTTCGTTGCAGGAGGCGTCGGATCTCGGCTGTCGCGCGTGCGCTTCGCCCGGCGGCGGCTGCCAGTTTCTCGGCACTGCCGCGACATCACAGGTCGTCGGTGAAGCGCTCGGCATGTCGCTGCCGCACTCTGCGCTCGCTCCTTCTGGACAGCCGGTGTGGACGGATCTCGCCGTGCAGTCCGCGCGCGCGCTCGTGGAGCTAGAGAAGCGTGGGCTGAAGCTCAAAGATATTCTGACTTCGGGAAGCATTCGCAACGCGATGGCGGTTCATGCGGCGTTCGGCGGCTCGACGAATCTGCTGCTGCACATTCCCGCCATCGCGCACGCCGCAGGATTGCGCCGACCCACAGTGGAGGACTGGATTGAGATCAATCGTCGCTCTCCGCGCATCGTCGATGTGCTGCCGAACGGGCCGCAGTTTCATCCCACGGTGCGTGTGTTCCTCGCGGGCGGCGTGCCGGAAGTGATGCTGCACCTGCGTCGGCTCGGCGTGCTGGATACGTCAGTGCTCACTGCCACCGGAGCCACGCTCGATGACGTCTTGAACGAATGGGAGAAGAGCGAGCGCCGCCGTCGCTTCCGCGAGATTTTGCGCCAGCAAGACGGCGTGGACGCGGATGACGTCATCATGTCGCCCGAACGTGCGAAGGAACGCGGGCTCACCAGCACGATTACTTTTCCGCGCGGGAACCTTGCTCCGGAGGGCGCGGTCATTAAGAGCACGGCGATTGATCCGTCGGTGGTGGATGCCGACGGCGTTTACCGGAAGGAAGGGCCGGCGAAAGTGTTCGTCAGCGAGAAGGCGGCGATGGCTGGCATCAAGAATGGACGAATCGAGTCCGGCGACGT
>CAMCCU010000348.1 GCA_945872975.1 Pedosphaera parvula Ellin514 | reverse complement strand
TTCGGCGAATAACTTTTGTCCACGCGCGGGATCTCCGGAGAGTTTCACAGCGGCATCCAGGTATTCTTCCGGCGTGTGCTGCTCGAACTGTCGCGCGAAGATCGGGCCGGCCTCCGCCGCGGTGTTGCCCGCGTAGATGTGGCGCAGCTCAGTCAACGCCTGCGGTGAAAGTGAAGGAGCTTTCGTCTCCACGGCCTTGAGCACTTTGCCACTGAGGTCGCGGATGGCCAGATGCGCGGCGTTGCGTTCCACCGGGTTCTTCGAGGCAATGCCGTCGAGCAAGGCGTCGATGGATCGTTCATCCGGCGTCCGAGCGAGCGCGGAGAAAGCATCAGCGCGCAACGCAGCGTCCGCATAAGCCTTGAGCAGCGCGGGCACGGCATTGGTGGATTTGAGATCGCCCAGCGTCTTCACGACGGCACGGCGAACTTCCAGCGCGGAGTCGCCGAGACCGGCTTCGAGTTTGGGCAAGGACGCTTCTCTCTGAAGCCGGCCCAGTGCGATGAAGGACGCGGCGCGAACGATCGCGTCGGTGTGACGGGTCAACGGCTCGATGCTGGCGATGGCGGATGTGGCGCGAAGTTTCCCGAGCGCAGCAATGGCCTGGGCGAGTGCGGGCGCATCGGCGTTGAGCGATGTCAGAAAGCTGGACAAGGCCGTGACTGCTTCGTCGCCACTGATCGATTCGGCGGCGGCAATGGCGGCGGCGGTGGTCTCGGCATGGCGCGGCTGTTTCAGCTCGGCGGCGACCAGCGCGAGTGTGCCGGAATCTTTCATCGCGCCGAGCGCCCGGAGGATCGTGGCGCGGCTGACGGGATCACTCTCGCGCGGGAAGATGTCGCGGAGGGCGGACGCGGAATTCGTGTCGCGCGCTGTGGCGAGCCCATCGATGCAGGCGCGGCGGAGCGCAGGATCGGTTTCGCGGAGTCCATCCCGCAGCGTCGTCAGCACGAGGTCGGTGCCGGACCAGCGTTCCGTCTTCGCTGGCGGCGGCTGAAGCGCGGGATGGTAGGCCCACCACTGGCCTTTCCACGCGGGTTGCTGGTGATGCAGGGCGGCGATCAGTTCCAACGCTGCACGGCGGGCAGCCGCAGGCTTAGTTGTGTTGCGAAGCAGCTTCGTGAGTTCGGCGAGCAACGACGAGTCGTAGGTTTCACGCAGGGCGAAGACCGTTCCTTCGCGGACGCGGGCACTCTGGCTTTCCAACCCACGCACGATGGCGACCCAAGCGGATGGCGCATTCGTGCCGATGCGGTTCAACGCCGTGAACGCCGCGTAACGGGCGAACACATCCTGTTCCTCCAATGCGTTCAGGAGCGCGGGAACCGCCTTTGGATCGCCGATGCGTCCCAGCGCCGTCGCGGCCTGGAAGCGAACCGGGGCGTCCGTGTCCTTCAAGCGATCGCCCAAGTTGGCGATGGCATTCGTCGCGCGTCGCATGCCGAGCTGCCGGATGGTTTGCCGGCGCACGATGGGTTCGGCATCGTTGCTGGCCGCGATGATTTCCTTGCGGGCCGAGCGCCCTCCATCCAACGCATCCAGAGACCAAAGCGCGTGCGTGCGAGCAAGCGCCGGTGCGGAGGAGTTGCGCAAGAGCGCGGTCAATTCCTTCGTCGCGCTCCGCTCCGCGAGTCGTCGTTGCGCGGTGAGACGCACGTCGCGCGATGGATGCGAAAGTCCTCTCACCAGTTCGCTGGTCGTGGCTTCGAATTTCTTCCCCGTCGCGGCGGGCACGAACCACGCCGGCTTCGGCGCGCTGTGGTCAGTCCCGGTCCAGGTGAGCTTGAGCAATCGTCCGACGCTCACTTGAGCCTTCTCATCACGATGCTGCCAGTCGCAGATGTAGAGGCTCTTGCCGTCCGGGCCGGGCGTGATGCCGACGGGCCGGAAATCGCCGGGCGGATTGAGAAATAGATCCTCCTTCGATACCGCGCGATACGTGCCGCCTTCGCGCTCCACGCGCACGCGCATGATCTGGCGTTTGCCGAAGTCGGAGAGAAACACGTTGCCCTGAAACTCCGGCGGCAGCGCGTCCCCGGTGTTCGCGAACACGCCGCACGCCGCGCCCGCGCCATAGTCCGCCATCATCCAAAGCGTGTAAGGCCGTTGCGGGATGAAGTCATGCGGGTAGCCGTAGAAGCCCGCCTCGACCATGTGCGTGAAGCGACCCATCCAGTCATGCTCATCCGTGTTGTCGTAAGTGAACTGCTCGTCCTCAGAATTCAACGCCACGTCGAGAATGTTGCGCACACCGTGGGAAACGACTTCGAGCCGCGAGCCATCGGGACGGAGGCGAAAGATGCCTCCCGTGAACAGATCGGCGCGTGAACCATCGGTGCCTTTCGCTCCGTGCAATCCTTTGTCGCCGCTCGCCACGTAGAAGTATCCATCCATGCCGAGACGGAAATTCGCAGGGATGTGATCATTCCAGTTCAGCGCCGAAGGCTCCGGCAAGGTTTGCTCGATCAGCTCGCGCCGGTTGCGGCCCACGCCGTTGTCATCGTCGAACACGCTGAACTTGGGATTGTGCAGCACGTAAAGTTTGCCCTCCAGATATTGCAGGCCGAACACGGCGTAGAGCTTGTCCGCAAACACCGTCGTGCGCCCGCCAGGAAACAGGCACAGGATGCGGCCCTCTGCGGCGTCAGCTTTCGGCAGGCTGATGTCCATCGGATCTTCGGCGACGAACACCCGGCCATCCGGCGCGCAGGCGACGACGGACGGATGCTTGACGCGCGGCGCTTCAGCGACGAGCTCGATGCGCCAGTCGGGGAGCGGTTGTGGCAGTGGAGAAGCAGCGTGCGCAACCGGAGCGTTGAGGAGCAAGACGCACCACGTGGCGATTGCGAATGACGGGATCCGATGGACGAACGAGTTCATCACAACACTTCCTTCACGCGCAGGTTCCGGTGCCGGACGGTCTTGCCGTCGTTGTAATTCTGCAAGCCGATGAAGCCGCTCAAGGTGCGCTGCGTCGTGTCCGTCCAAGTATTCACCACCTTGCCGTTGATGCGGACCGAGTAGTCGTGATCGCGGCAGACAATCTCGTAGCTGTTCCATTGGCCGACGGGCTTCGTGTTCGCCGCGACCGATGCGTGGAAGGGATACAGCGCGCCGGTCCGCCACGTCGGGTTCTCCGGATTCGGATCGCCAATTTCCATTTCCTGGCCCTGCTTCACCGCCACCCAAGGGTCGTTGCCCGGATCCGGGAAGCGCAGGAACACGCCAGAGTCCGCGATGTCCTGCTCCTGCAAGAACTCGCCGCGCACCACGAAGTTCGTGAACTGCCGTCCCTCATACCACCACAGGCCCATGCCGCCCTCGGCGGTGGCGACACCATTCTCGACCTTGAAGCGACCGGGACCGGATTGCTTCCAGTCCTTCAACGCCGCCTCGCTCAACAGAGATACGAAACCCGCCTCGCCATCCACCGGCGACACCACGTAATCCAGATACTCGGCAGGAATCTCAAACAACGGACGCACCTCAGCCTTGCGGTAGAACACTTCCGCGTCCTCCGACTGAAGCTGAATCTTCCCGTGTGTGAGCGCGCGCCACTGGTCGCCATCTTTGTACCGCGGGTTGAAGGCCACCAGGTTCACATGGCCGTTGAGAATGTGAATGCACTGGCCGCCCCAGAACACAACCTCCACGGTGTTCCAGTTCCCGAAGACCTGTTCGACATCGAACGGCGGCGTGATCCCGTTCGCGCCCGACGCGGTGATGCGCGGACCGCCTTTTCGCCACACGATGTTCTTCTCACCGTTGCCTTCCTTTTTGTACGGCACGTAAAGCTCGTTCTCCGCCGTGACCCATTCGCCTTCGCAGTCGATGATCGCGCCGTTCACGCTCCACCATTGGCCGACACCTTTCTCCATGACGTTATTCTCGACCGACGTGAGCCAGCCCGTGCGCGGATTCGGCGCGCCGATGCCGCAATAGAGAATGCCCGTGTCGCGCCCCACCTTCGCCCGCCCGCCCCAGCGCGCCAGGCCCCACTGAAACTGCACGCGGAAGTGGAAGTTCGTGAACTGGTCGCGCGTGGTGATCGCGCCGTAGCGTTCACCCGAGACGTGAATGACGTTCTCGCCATTTAAGTTCGTGACGGTGAAGACGTTCTTCGGATCGACGTTGGGAACGAGCGGCTGAGCACTATCCGGCGTCGCGAGGTATTTGATCCAGCCGGTGAGGTCACGTCCGTTGAAGAGCGGTCTCCATTCGGACTTTGGCGAAGCATGGGCCGGCTCAGCGGCGCACGCGGGCCACGCGATGATTGCGCCAAGAGTCAGGACGATGAGCAGGCTGAGGATGGTTCTGATGATAATCATGCGGGTTGCATTGGGTTGCAGCGTGGTCTGGCAAAGGGAAGCAAGGCACGGTTGCGCGCACAACCCCAAAGTGCTTCACTCACCTCATCAATGACGGCCCGCCTGATCGGTGAAATGAATCTCTCCATCCATGCAAACAGCGATGCCGCCAACGCCGCCGCCACGGATTGCCTCGCGACCTGGCTCACCACACCGACGACCCACAACGTCATGGTCGCAGCGGGCAACACGCCGCTGGAACTTTATCGTCGCATCGGTGAACGCGGTTTGAAGCTCGCGCGCTTGAACATCTTCGCGCTCGACGAATACGTGAGCGTGCCGCTCGACGAGCCGCGCAACTGCGCGAACCTGATGCGCCGTTGCGTGCAGCAGGCGTGGGGAATTCCGCCCGCCCAGTTCCACACCGTCAGCTCGCTGGATGCCGACGCGCTCGCCAGCATTCAAGAGCACGAGCGCAAGATCGCCAAGGCGGGCGGACTGGATGTCATCATCCTCGGGCTTGGTCAGAATGGTCATCTCGGCTTCAACGAACCCGGCAGCGCGGAAGATTCTGCAGGTCGCCTGCTCGACCTGGAAACGATCTCCATCGAAGCAAATCGCAAATGGTTCGGCGGCGACTACGCGCCGGCCAAGGGTGTGACCGTGGGCTTGCAGACCATTCTCGCTGCGCGCCACGTTCTCATCCTGGCCTACGGTTCGCACAAAGCAGCGGCGGTGAAGGAGATGGTGGAAGGCCCGCGCGGCCCGCACTGTCCCGCATCACTTCTGCAAGGTCATCCCGACACGCGTGTGTTCCTCGACGAGGCGGGGGCAACGAACCTCTCTTCAAAATCATGAATGCGACCGAGTTCACTCCACCCGGATTCTACGATGGCCTGTCGCGACGAGTGTCGGTAGCTTGATTTATATGAAACCCATTCGCTTCGTGTTCTTGCTCCTCACGTTGCTCATCCCGGCAGTTACCTCGTGGGCGGCGATTCCTCCCTTGGTCACCCGAATCCAGACGCCACATGGCGGCATCCAGCCTCAGGCAGTCGTCGATGCAAACGGCGTTATTCATTTGATATATTTCCAGGGCAAAGCTTCGGGCGGAGACATCTTCTACGTTCGTCAGAAGCCGGACGGTGAAACTTTCTCCGATCCGATTCCAGTGAACAGTGAGGTGGGCAGCGCCATCGCGACCGGGACCATTCGCGGCGCGCACCTCGCGCTCGGGCGGAATGGCCGCGTGCATGTCGCGTGGAACGGGGCGAAGCCGGTCGCGGGGGCTTCCTATAAAGGAGTCCCGATGTGGTACACCCACCTCGATGATTCCGGCAGTCGCTTCGAGCCGCAGCGCAACCTCATCACCTTCGCGGGCGGGCTTGATGGCGGCGGTTCCGTCGCGGCGGATGCGGCTGGCAATGTCTATGTCCTCTGGCACGGAGCGGCTCCGGACAATTCAGCGGGCGAGCCCGGTCGCGCCGTGTTCCTCGCGAAGTCCACGGACGATGGACGAGCCTTCGCGATCGAGAAAGCCATCAGCCCGAAGGCATACGGCGCCTGCGGCTGTTGCGGCATGCGGGCGTTCACCGATCGATCTGGAAACCTGTTCGCCTTATTTCGCGGCGCATCGACGATGATGGACCGCGACGAAGTCTTGATGGTGTCACGCAATCAAGGCGAGCGCTTCGACGTTCTGAATCGATCCCCATGGAGCATCGCCTCATGTCCGATGAGCAGCGCGGCGTTTTGCGAAACCAAAGCTGGCGTGTTCGCGGCCTGGGAAACGACGGGGCAGATTCAATTCGCCTCCGTGGACTCGGCCAGTGGGACAGCCAGCAAACCGATGTCACCTCCCGGAGCTGCCAAGCGGAAACATCCCTCGATCGCCACGAACCATCGCGGCGAAGT
>CAMCCU010000347.1 GCA_945872975.1 Pedosphaera parvula Ellin514 | reverse complement strand
CTCGCGCGCCGACGCATCGGAGCGCAATAATTCAGCGACTCGCAGACGCTCCTCGGGAGTGACGCGACCGTCGAGGTAGCGCAAGAGGAGCTCGCGCCGGGAATCGTTCGAGTTCATGGAAGCGGTCCTCCAGTCGCCCCGGCGTTGCTGAGTTTTCCCTCGATGCAGTCCTTCAAGCTCTCGTGCAGGCGGGAGATGCGTTTGTAAATCGCATTCAGCCCGAGGCCCATCTGCTCCGCCACTTCCTCGCAGCTGTAGCCATCGAAATAGCGCAGCTTGAGCAGACGCCGGGCGGACTCAGGTGCCGCCGCCAGACAATCCTGCAACGCCTCGACCTTCGCGCCGGCCGGATGTGCCGCCTCGGACTGCCACTCGTGTTCCAACAGTTCGAGAATCTCCGCATCAAGGCCGAGGCTTTCGCGCTGATGACGCCGCAACCAATCGATGCCCTCGCGCCGTGCGGTGATGAAAGCCCATGACATCAGCGCGGCCTCGTTCTCGAAGCTCACCTCGCGCGTCATCGCCTTGAGCGCGACGTTCTGGAAAATATCCTCCGCCGCGTGCGCGTCCCGCACCACGACCCACGCCGCCGCCGAGACGCGCGTGCGCGCCTGCATCAGCTTCTGGAGTATGGCCTGCTCTTCAAGGTTCATTGGCGAGGACTGCGTTGCGTTCTAGTTTCGGTCGGCACGACGCTGTGACTTTTCGGTGTGGTTGTTCAAGAGCTGCACAATCCTGGGGCGCTCTTCCTGGATGCGTTTGAGGTCGAGGTCGAGGTCGGACGTGCCTTCGATGAAGGTGTAGAATTTCTCCAGATCTTCACTCCAACGGCCGGACACGACATCGAGCGGCGATTCCTTGCGGTTGTTGCGCTGGTTGACGGGCGCGCCTTTCTCGAGCAACAGCTTCACGATGTCCGTCCGGCAGAGAAAGGCGGCAGTGTGGAGCGGCGTATTGCCATCACGATTGGTGACGGTGACGTCCGCGCCTTCGCCGATGAGGTATCGCGCGATCTCCAGCCGGCCATGCAGCGCCGCCGTGCTGAGGGGAGTCGCGCCGCCTTCTCGCCGCCGCTCGTTGACACCGGCGCCCTGGCGAAGATGCCGCTTGGTCGCTTCGAGATCGCCGCGCGCAATCGCCGCCGCCAGCAGGTCCGGCAGGTCGCTGTGCTCGGTGTCGAGCCGATTCGTGAGTTCCTCCGCAGCGGCGGCATCGTCGGCGACGTGGAAAATGAAATCGTTGCTGAACAGGCCGTCGGCGTTTTGCACCTGGAGCAAATGCATCCCAGTCGGCGGGAGCGAACTCAGTTTGATGACGACGGTCTCGCCTTGTTCCAGCGTGACGGTGCCGGGCACGCGCCGCCCATCGACGATCAGGTGCGCGCCCTTGTCGATGTGGCGTCCGCTGACTTTCATTCGCGTGCTGCCGGCGAAGAGGATCGGGAATTCCTCCCGCCCGCGCTGCTTCTGAATCGGCCCGAGCGTCCAGAGCGCGGGCTGCGAATGGTCCACGTCCGCCTTCGCGCCGAGGCGCGCGGTGAAGGTGCCGACGAATCCACCGTCCGTCGCGAGTGCCAGCAGCTTCGCACGGGTGAACGACTCACGGCGTCGATCGCGCGTGACGTAGGCGGCGGACTTGGCGCGGCCGTCGAATTGCAACGCGACGGGCGTGGCCTTGGTGCCCTTGATGAAAACACCTTCGCCTTGGAGAACAACCGCGCCTTCGCGGGCGGATTGTTCCAGCGCGTCGAGCAAGTCCCGCGTGAGCGGAGCGCTCACGGACTCGCGGTTCAGCGTGACCTGTCGGGCGAACGCGCCGGAGAAACCAGTGCTGCCTTCGAGTACCATGTTCCACACGGGGTCAAAACGCCTGCGGCTGCCCCACGACATGCGCCACACGTCCCGTTCGGGCGCGCCGCGCTGCGCCATGCGTTCATAGAAATCGAAGTCGATGATGTTCAGCCGCCCCTGCGGCAGGATCAGCCAGCGGTCGTACGCCCCGCGCCACGTCGGCGCGTCCATGCCGGTGCCGGGCGTGTCGGTGCTGACGAGAAACGGCATGCGATGACAATCGCCACAGACGTTCGGCTTGCGCTTGGAGGGATCGTTGTCGCCTTCGATGTGGAACAGTTTGAAACCCTTTTGCGCCTCACTCGAAAGGACGTTGTTGTAGGCGCGACGTTGGGCCGGCGGATACGGCACGCTCAGGAGAAACTTCGCCATCGCGTCGCGCTCGGCCGCTGTCAACGCGCCAGGCTTGCCTTCGTCGTCTGTCGCCTTGTTCCCAACGAGGCTCATCGTGGAAGCGAGTCCCGCATCGATCAGAAACCGCGTGCTGGTTTCCGGGACACCAACCTTGCTGTTCGGCGAAACCTTGCGGCGAATGCTCGCGGAATGAATGCCGCCATAGGGGTCGCCGGGAATGCCGTCCCAATGATACGGCTCGGTGTCGCGCAGGCCGCGCACCGGCATCGTCGAACGCGGCATGATCTGATCGCCGCCCGTGACGACGGGCGTCTGCAACACCCAGAGCAACTGGTCAGTGTGCCCATTGGGATGGCAGCTCGCACAGGAGAACGTCTCCGTCGTGGACGCGCGCGCCGTCTCGAAGGCGATGCGCCCACGTTTGACCAGCGGATGCGTCGGGTCTTGCAGCAGAATCGTTTCGAGCACCTTCGGGCTGGCCGGGCGCGAGACATCCACGAGGGATACCGTGTTCGCCGCCGCGTTGAGCACCCAGGCGCGCGAGGGGCCGCCGTTGTCCATGCACTCCAGCGCGATCCCTTCCGGCACCGCGCCCACCTCCACGCGACCCAGCACCGCACCGCTCGCTGCGTCCACGATGAAAATCTTGTCCGACCCGGCCGCCGATACCACGAGCGTCGAATCGTCATCACTGACCTGAATCGCAAACGGTGTCGCCAAGGCCATGCCCTTCGCCGGATGCTGCGGCGGCAGCGGCTCCAGATCGAAAAACTTCGCCGCATCCGCGCGGCCCGCGCTGAAGCTGACGCGCGTGACGCGATTGAGGAACGCGCGGTTCTCCATTTCCGCCAGGCCGTGTTTCTTGGTGCCGGCGCGGCCGTTGACTTCGTTGCGCGCGTCGGTCTGGGCGATGAACACGCCTCCTTTCGAGTCCACCGCCATGCCGTAGAGCAGCGTGCCGAGCGTGTTGACCGTCTCGACGAGCGTGTCGGTCGCGGTGTCAAAAACGAACAAGTCGCGATCCGGCACCTTGGGATGTTTCACGATGTCCACGACGTGCCCGAGCGACAGCACATTGTTCGTGGCGATGGAATGCACGTAGGCATTGAACGTCACGAGATCGCCGTCAGGCTTGCCCGTGCCTCCGGAAAGCTGCGTCTGGTTGCCGGACTCAAAAGGAATGACATAAAGCCGCCCACCCCGGACGACGATGGCCCGCGGATCTTGCGCCGGGATGTCCAATCGCTTCACCACGGCGCGCCGGGCCACATCGATCACCGCGATCTGGTTCTCCGAGGAAAGCGCGACATAAGCCTTTTCGTTGCCGGCGAACGCGATGCCCACCGGCTCATCAAAGCGCGTCGCTTTCGTGGCCGGATCGAAGTCTTGCACCATGGCGATGACCTGAAGATGCGTCGGGCTCGCCGGGTCGGCATCGATCACACTCACCGAATCCGAGACGTGATTCGCCACCCAGACCTCGCGTCCGTCCGGCCGGACCGCGACGCTCACGGGATTGATGCCCACGTTGACGCGCGCGACGAGGGTGTGGGTGTGGGTGTCGATGACATCCAACGTGTCCGCCGGCGTGTTCGCCACGTACACACGCCCGCCGCTGACCGCAATCGGCGACGCATGCGGACTCATGAACGCAGGATGTCCCACGGCGGTCGGTTCCGTGGACGTGCGGGAGGTCGGTTTGGTCTGTTCCGCAGCGAAGCCAGCGACGAGGCAGCCTGTGAAGGCGAGTGCAAGGAGGACTCGTTTCATAATGATTCTCAGTGATGTTGAGCGGACGCGCGTTTGCATCAACGAATAAAACGACCCGGCGGAGCAAATCCTGACATGGCTCGCTCGATCACTCATACCGCAGCGCCTGAATCGGGTGCAGCCGGGCCGCCTTCAGTCCCGGGAATATTCCAGCAAGCACACCAACGACGACGCTGAAGCCGAAGGCCAGCAGCATGGCATCCACGGTGATGACCGGCGTGTAATCGGCGGGCGAGACCAGGGTCAGGAGCTTCACCAATCCTTGCGAGGCGAGCAGGCCGGCCACGCCGCCGATGACGGCGATGACCACGCTCTCGACGAGGATCTGGATGAAGATGTCGATGAACGTCGCGCCAATGGCCTTGCGCACGCCAATTTCTCGAACGCGCTCGGTGATGCTGGCGAGCATGATGTTCATGATGCCGACGCCGCCGACCAGCAGGCTGATGGCGGCGATGATGCCGCCGCTCAGGCGCGCGTTGCGGGTGGCGGTGGCGATGTTCTCCGACCAGTTCTCCTGGGTGTTGAACGCAAAATCATCGATACCCTTGTGCGTGTGCATCATCACATTTCTCACCTGCTGGAGTGCGTCGTTCATCTGGCTCAGATCCTTGACCTTGAAATACACGGTGGAAAGCCGCGGGTCGGGTCCGGAGTCCAGGCCCGCCGCGGCGCCAGCGCCGGGAACCAGCGGCGCAGCCACGCCGGCGCGGAACTTGAGCCACATGGTATTGAGCGGAATGTAGATGGTGTTGTTCTTCCACTCGAAGGCGATCCCCGCACCGCTTTTGCTTTTCCCGCTGCCCTGGCCGCGCTTGCGGGTCGGCCCGACTTTCCCCGGCTCCGGCCCGTTTTCGTTGGCCAGCGCGCGGGCCTTGCGATCAAGCTCGCTCTCGTAGTGTTGGAACATGCCAATGATGCGGAACCGCTGGTGGTTGATGTTGATGAATTCACCGACCGGGTTGATCTCGCGACCGATCTCCTCCGGCGAACCAAAGAGCGCATCGCGTGTGCCGGTTCCAATCACACAGACGCTGCGGGCTTCTTTCTCGTCCACGTCGCTGACCATGCGGCCGTGTTCGATCACGTGCTGGTTCAACTCCAGGGCGCCCGGCCAGGTGCCGACGAAATGCCAGGGGTTGAACGCCTTGCCCGCGCGGGTGACCGTGACTTCCCGGGTCTGCATTTCCGGCGTGACCAGGTGGACGAGCGGCGCGCTACGTTGCAGGGCGTAGATGTCGTTCATCGTATTGCCCACCGCTTGATCCTTCCGGTGCTGCTGCCAGATGGGGATGGCCTGCGGCGTGACGTAAACTTTCTCCAGCCCGCCGATGGCAATGAGCGCCTCCTTCATTCCGTTCTCCAATCCTTTCACCAGGGCGGACTGCGCGACGAGGCTGCCCACTCCGAGAATGATGCCGAGCATGGTGAGCACGGAGCGGAACTTGTTCGCCCAGATTTCTTTGAAGCCAACGCTGATGGTGATCAGGAAATTCATGATGGCTGTTGGGTTGGGCTTGGACTCGGGATGGAGAATCTCGGGGTGGTCCCAAGACCCGCCAGTTTGCTGTCCACGTTCCTGGCGATCTTGCCGTCGCGGATTTCGATGCGGCGCGGCGTGAAGGCGGCGATCTCCGGGTCGTGCGTGACCAGCGCGATGGTGCGGCCTTCCTCGCTGAGCTTGTAGAACAATTGCAGAATCGTCTCCCCGGTGTGCGAGTCGAGATTCCCAGTCGGCTCATCCGCGAACACGATCTTGGGATCATTCACCAACGCGCGCGCGATGGCGGTGCGCTGCTGCTGGCCGCCGGAAAGTTGCATCGGGCGATGCTTCGCCCGGTTCTCCATGTCCACGAGCTTGAGCGCGTGCAGCGCGCGTTCCCGTCGCTCGCGACTCGACACCCCGGTGTAGATCAGGGGCAGCTCGACGTTTTGCAGCACGGTGAGTTTCGGGAGCAGATTGAAGAACTGAAAGACAAAGCCGATCTTCCGGTTGCGGATGCGCGCCAGCTCTCGCTCTGAAGCGTGTTCGATCATCGTGCCATCGAGCCGGATGGTTCCCTTCGACGGCGAGTCAAGGCATCCGAGAATGTGCATCAGCGTCGATTTTCCGCTGCCTGACGGGCCGATGATGGAGATGAACTCGCCGCCGTCGATGTCCACTGAGACGTCATCCAGCGCGCGGATTTCCTCACCTCCGAGGTGGTAAATCTTGCTGACGTTACGAACTTCGATGAGAGCCATGGCGGTGAG
>CAMCCU010000346.1 GCA_945872975.1 Pedosphaera parvula Ellin514 | reverse complement strand
CACTCGGTCCTTCGTAATCCCCTTCCCGAACAGGAAATCGTGCGGCTGGAATTCGTCTCGCTGTTCAGCCAGGCCACGCCGTTCATCGCGGGCTTGACGACATCGAGTGCTAGTGACGTTGTTCCGGCAACTCCGGCGGCTTCAGCGCGCCGTGTGATCAAGAAGTCTCTGGAGCATCCGGATGCGGTGTATCGCAGCGAGTTCGTCGTGCGGACGATGGACACGTCGGGCGGCCAGCCGATAACGAACGCGACGGCCGCCCTTACGATTCACGACGATGAGGGGGCACTTTACTTCGGTGAGGCGGCGGCGGATTCCGCCGGGGTGATTCGACTGCCGTTCCCGCCGCAGCAGACGGTTTCCTACAGGCTCCTGGTGCGGGCACCGGGGCGCATTCCGTTATTGCTGCAAGGAGCGAAGAGCGACGCCGGCGACTTCGCGCGAGAGCAGGAAGCGAAGCTGGAGCGCGGTGTTCGCATCGGTGGCATCGTCAACGACCCGGCGGGGCGGCCGATCGCCGGAGCGGAGGTGTTGATTCACAAGGTCACCAGCAATGGCCCTCGCGAATTCACGCGATTGGATTACGACACGGCGCGCACGAGTGCCGATGGGAAGTGGGTCTCCGAGAGCGTGCCAGCGGGTGCCGGTGCTCTGGCGTTTGATGTGAGTCACCCGGAGTTTCGAGCAATGCTGTTTCAGGGTGGGACGAATGATTCAAAGGCCGGATTGGTGTCCGAGTCGGACTTGGTTGCCGGCAAGGCGGTCATGGTTCTCCCTGCTGCCCTGCGCGTCGCGGGGACGGTGACTGGCGGCAACGGGCAGGTGATCAAAGGCGTGGAGATTCAGAGGGTGGACACGTCGCGGCCGGTGCCAATCCCGTGTGACGATTCGGGCAAGTTTTCGTTCGCCGTGCCGCAGCCCGGTGAAGTGACGCTGATGGTGCAGGCAAAGGGCTTCAAGCCGAAGCTCCTGCCCGTCAGCGTGGAGCCTGAGATGAAGCCATTGGATGTCAGGCTGGCGAAGACGGAGCCGTTCGTCGGGCGGGTCGTGGATCAAAGCCAGCAACCGATCGCTGGTGCGCGGGTGCGGGTGGATTCGTGGAATGGGACGAAGCTGTTGCAGTGGCAGACGGTGACGGATGCGAAGGGTGGCGTCGTCTGGGATTCGCCGCCGGACGGGAACGTGATGTTCTATGTTTCGGCCACGAACTTCACTTCGACGCGAATGTCGTTCGGCAATCTGGTCGAAGAGCAGCGCTTTACGCTCCGGCAGGTCTCGCGAGCGATTGGACGTGTGGTGGACGCGGAAACCCGGAAGCCTATCGATGAGTTCCTCATGGTTCGTGGTCAAAGTTACAACGAGGGCGAGCCGATGCGATGGCAACGTTACGACGTCACGCGTGGGCGACGCGGCGAGTACTCGATGCGCCTGCTTGATTACGGTTCCAGCTCGCGTTCGCAGATCATGGTAGAGGCGCCGGGGTACATGCCGGTGGTCTCGCCGTTCTTTACCAAGGCGGGGGTCTACACGAATGACTTCGCGTTGAAGAAGGCGCGCGGGCTCTCCGGCGTGGTGCAATTGGCGGACGGTTCGCCGGTCACGAATGCCACGGTGGCGTTGTTGGAACCCAGCGACGACGCGTCGATGGAGAAACCTGGAGAGCTGCGACGGAGCGGCTCTGGCGGGGACTTCCAGCGGACCAATCCGCGCGGCCAGTTCGAGTTTGCCCCCAAGCTGGAGCCGCACACGATCATCGCGTCCCACGCGCTCGGCTTTGCTGAAGTGCGCGCCAGCAACCTGATCGCGAGCGGGAAGATTGTCTTGCAGCCGTGGGGCCGGCTTACTGGAAAAGTACGCGTGGGCAAAGGTTCGCAAAAGGGGCGCACGGTGAGCATCCAGAGCACGGAGTGGGAATATGGAATGGATGGTCGGACCGGTCCGCCGTTGTCCCTTTTCCTGAAGGCGGAGACCGATGCGGAGGGTGGTTTCACCGTTGACCGGGTGCCGCCCGGAGAGCGCAAGGCGACGCTGCAAGTGAAGGTGAATGATCGCAGTTCCGGGCGCGGGACTTCGACCACCCACGGCGTTCCCGTGGTGGTGAAGCCGGGCGCGACGACGGACGTGCTGATCGGTGGAACAGGGCGGACGGTCGTGGGCACGATGACAGTAGTAGGCGGCGATCCGGAAGACGTGGACTGGCGTCGGGACGTTCACACGATGCAGATGCAAATCCCCATGCCGATCACAATTCAAGGCCCGGTCATCACTGGGAACATGACGGAAGCGGAGCAGCAGCGCGCCTATCGGGATTACAACGAACGGCAGCGGGCGTTCTGGACGACGGAGGAAGGGCGCGCCCTGCGTCGCAAGCAACGGAGCTACACGCTGATGTTCGAGACGAACGGGACGTTCCGCGTCGATAATGTCGAGCCCGGCAATTACTACATCTACGTCTCGCTCACGAACCCGGAGCGTCCGGATAACTACTACGAGAGCATTGGCTCGATGAACAAGAACGTGGTCATTCCCGCTCCGGTCGCAGGCAAGGTTGAGGAGGCGTTTGATCTCGGGGCAATGCCTGTGCAGATTCGCGGCGTTCAGCGCACCGGGCGGCGTGCGCCGCCATTCGAGACGAAGACGTTCGATGGCAAGGCGCTCAAGCTGGAGGACTTCAAAGGCAAGTTTGTGTTCGTCGATTTCTGGGCGACGTGGGCTGGCACGCGCACGCTCGACGCGCAGATGCTCAAGTCGGTTTACGACAGCTATGCGAAGGACGATCGGTTCGTCATGATCGGACTGAACTTCGATTCCGAGGCGGCGATCGGCGGGAAGTTCGCGAAGGAGAATGATTTCAAATGGACTCAGTGTTACGCGGGGCAGTGGGGGCAGACGACGATTGCGGCGAGCTACGGAATTCAAGGTTTGCCGGACAATGTCTTGATCGATCCCGAGGGAAAGATCGCGGCGCGGAACCTCCGTGGCTCAACGATTCGAAACACGATTCGCACAAAGCTCGGCGCGCCAAAGACTCCAGGTGCTGCGACGGCTCCGTAAGTGTCAGCCGCGCGCGTCTTCGAGCACAGTCTTTACCGCTTCCACGAGGGCGCTGACGCGCGTGGCGAGCGGGAAATCGGAGGGGGCTTCCAGCGTGTAGGAGTGCCGCGTCTTGTAGTTCAGCAGCCAGAACGCCTCCGGCCATTCCGGGCGGGAACGCGGGTCGATGCTCGGGTTGATGATCCCGCCCTGCGCCGGACGACCTTCGATCTCTGGCGAGAGATCAATGGGGCAGACGGCGGATACCCGACGAATCATTTCCTCGGCGTGCGACGGGCGGTTGTCGGGGTTCAGCTCGTAGAGATAGAACCCGTGCGATTCCCAGTCCTCGTGCAGGCAGAGAGCGACATCAAACGCGGGTTGGCGCTGGAGCCAGTCAACGTGCGCCCGGGTTTCCTCGGCTTCGAGATGGAGGTATTGCCGGTTGAGATCGATGCCGCTGGCGTTCTCGCGTCGATTGATGGGGAAGCCGGTCGGGTTCAGGCACGGGCACAGGCAGATGTCGACGTCCTGCGACCAGGCGTTCTCGCGAACCAGCTCTCGGATGGCGAGCGGGCCGGCGGGCTCGTCGCCGTGAATGCCGGTGGAGATATAGATCCGGCGACGTGGCTGGCTGGACGGGCGGTGCCAGGCGTGGAGTTCGAGCGCTGGCGTCGCGAGAACTGGATCAAAGTTCCAGCCGGTGGCCGAGGCATCCTCGCGGATGTCGCGCAAGACTGCGGTGATGTCGATCCGCTCGCCGTGATAGCTGCCGTTGTTCTTACCGAGCTTCTGCATGGTTGTTCAAAGCATGAAAGCGGCGGCGAGGCAAGCCGTGCGGCGGGCTGGGATACGACTGGGGTGAGACTTGACGCTGCTCCTGATTACGGAAAAACCGCAGGCCGACTCTCGGCGGCCTGCGGTTTGCGTTTCACTATCTCGGTCAAGTCAGTGTCCCAACATCCAGGGGCGGCTGTTGCGGTTGGTTGATTTTTGCAGGGCCGGCTTCTCGCCTGGTTTGGTGGCTCGCGCTTTCGGCTTCGCGTGGCTGTGCGAGCATCCGTTGCCGCAGATGTGAGGTGCGTTCGCGCTGCGTTCGTTTCGTTCCCAGGCGACGCGGTTCTCCGGGCGCATGGAGCGAAGGTTCACGGCGGAAAAGATCTTCGGCGATGACACTCCGCAGTCAGGGCAGCTCGCGGGCGCGCTGGATTGGTCGAGGCCGCGCAGCTTGGTGAAGGGGCCGCACTCGTCGCAGTTGTATTCGTAAACAGGCATAACGCTCCTTTATTTGCAGACCGCGAGATCGGTTTTTCCTTTGATCATTTTCTTCGGGCCGGCGGCGCAAGGCGTGATGTCGAAGTCAAAGATCTCCGTCGGCAGCCAGACGGTCGCGCAGGCGTTCGGGATGTCCACGATGCCGCTGATGTGTCCCTCGACCGGTGCAGTTCCGAGAATCGCGTAAGCCTGTTCGCCGGTGTAACCAAACTTCTTCATGTACTCGATGGCGTTCAAGCATGCGCGTCGGTAGGCGACGTGAGCGTCGAGGTAATACTGCTTGCCGTCCTCGTCCACGGAGATGCCCTCGAAGATGAGGTGGTTCGTGTAGCGCGGTTCGAGCGGGCTGGGCTGGAAGATGGGATTGACCATGCCGTACTTCGCCACGCCGCCCTTGATCAGGCCGACGCGGATGTCCAGCCAGCCGGCCATCTCAATCGCGCCGCAGAAGGTGATTTCGCCGTCGCCCTGCGAGAAGTGGATGTCACCCATCGAGAGGCCGGCGCCCTTCACGTAAACGGGGAAGAATACGCGCGACCCACGGCTGAGGTTCTTGATGTCGCAGTTGCCGCCGTGTTCGCGGGGAGGGACGGTGCGCGCGGCTTCCATCGCGGCTTTCTTCGCCTTGTCCTTCGACATGCGGCCGAGATGCGCGGTGTCGGCGTAGGGCAGGGCGCAGAGGGCGGGGACGCGTTTCGGATCGGTGGCGAAGAGTTTCGATTCGCGCTTGTTCCAGGTGTCGAGAAGCTGCTTCGACGGCAGGCAGCCGATCAGGCCGGGGTGCATGATGCCGGCGAATTCCACGCCGGGAATCTGCGGAGACGACGTGTAGATGCCGTGATAATCCCAGACCGCCTTCCGCGCATCCGGGAAGTGATCGGTGAGGAAGCCGCCGCCGTTTTCCTTCGAGAAGATGCCGGTGAATCCCCACTCGGAATCCTTGAGCGTGCCGATGTCGAGGATGTCCACGACGAGCAGGTCGCCCGGCTCCGCGCCTTCCACTTCGATCGGGCCGCTGAGGTAATGGACCTTGCTGAGATCCACGTCACGGACGTCGGAGGCGTTGTTGTTGTAGTTGATCTGGCCGCCGGTCCAATCGACGCACTCGACGCGGAATTCATCGCCTGGCTTGCACTTCGCGACCATCGGGATGTCGTAATGCCAGCGGTTGTGAATGACATCCTGCTGGTCGGCCGGCGTGTTGATATCGACGGAGATGAGGGGCTTGCGGGTGGCCCCGGGCTTTCCGATGGTGGGATAACTGGTCGTGCCGTTTCCGGGAACGAAGCCGCGGCCAGGTATGCCACGGCGGGATTTCGTGATGTCTGGGATGATGGTTCGACTCATTGTATCGAGGTAGGTTGAGGTTTTAGTTTTGAGGATGCGGAGAGAAGTGAAGGCGGGGGCGGAACGAATAGCGAAGACTCAGGCTCGCGGTCACCCCGACCCTCTCCCCCAGGAGGGAGAGAACAGATTCCCGCGCTGGTCGAATTCGTGAGTCCTCGAATCCAGGAGCAGCGGTTGATGTGAACTCTCTCTCCCGGAGGAAGAGGGGCAGGGTGAAGAAACTGTCTTCAGTCGTTTCGTTTTGAACGGAGGTCATTGGACGCGACGGAAATTATTGGTCAGACGGCCAGTAACTGCTTCACACGCGCGGCATCGACGTGGTCGCGCGTGTCTTCGTGGATGATGCGGCCGCGCTCGATGACCATCAGGCGGTCGCACGCATCAAGGACGAAGCTCAGGACCTGCTCGGTGACGATGATGGTGAGCTGGCGCAGCTTGCGGATCTCGCGGAGCACCTTGGCGATGTCCTTGATGATGGATGGCTGGATGCCTTCGGTCGGCTCATCGAGGATGAGAACCTTCGGCTTCGTCAACAGAGCGCGGGCGATGGCGAGCTGCTGCTGCTGGCCGCCGGAGAGGTTGCC
>CAMCCU010000345.1 GCA_945872975.1 Pedosphaera parvula Ellin514 | reverse complement strand
CACGGGAGAGAAGTTCGTGTGGGATGTGCATCCGGGCCGCAATCGCCTCGAAGCGAGGACAGTCAATCGGTTCGGCGTGAAAGGTCCGGTCTCCACCGCTGAAGTGGATATGAAGGAGTAGAACCCTGGATATGCCTCAAGCGTCCGTGCTGCCCGCTTGACGCCGAGATCCTTCTGCCGTCGAATCGACCTCGTGAATTCCTCCTCAATGCCGAAGTCAGCGCTGCGACAGAGTTGCCTGCAAATCGCGCTGTCGCTCGTCCTCGTTACCGCGAGCGCCGCCGCCACACAAACCTTATCCGGCACACTGCGCCCAGCTAAGAACGATGCCAGC
The DNA here is from genome assembly GCA_945872975.1 of Pedosphaera parvula Ellin514. Classification (GTDB taxonomy): domain Bacteria; phylum Verrucomicrobiota; class Verrucomicrobiia; order Limisphaerales; family JADJPG01; genus JADJPG01. Next base: position 5,912 of record CAMCCU010000345.1, on the reverse strand, counting down.
TTGAAAGACTGGCTCGAGAACATGGTCTGGCATCATCGGTTCACGGCGGATGAGATTCGGTCTGCGACCGGACTGGATGCCGCCGCGCTCAAGACCGCGCTCACCCGTTTCAATGTCACGCCCGCCACTCGTCCGCGTCGTCCGGCGAACGCTCCGCTGCTGACGCTCCCCTACCCCGGCGGACGCCATCCGCGCATCGGCTTCCTCGACGGCGCGATCGATCCGCAGCGCGAAACGAAGATCAGCGTCTTCACGCCGTGGGATGATGCGAGCCATGTCGTCGTCGATGTCCCGGAAGCGCTGTGGTCCAACCTCGGGCTCACCTATCTCGCACACACGCACATCCCGACCATCTTCGACAAACAGGGAATCAAGCTCCCGCCGCTCGAATGGAATCGCCACGACGACGGCTCGCTCGATCTCACGCGCCGCTTGCCCAATGGCATCAGCTACGCCGCAAAAGTGATTCCGGGCCGCGATGCCGTGCGCATGGAGCTTTGGCTCACCAACGGCACCTCTTCAACGCTGAGCGATCTCCGCGTGCAAACCTGCGTGATGCTGAAGAGCGCCGTCGGCTTCAACGCGCTCACCAACGCCAACAAGGTCTTCGCCAAGCCCTTCGTAGCCGTTCGCAATGACACGGGCGACCGATGGATCATCACCGCGTGGGAGCCGTGTCATCGGCCATGGGGCAACGCGCCGGTGCCCTGTCTCCATTCTGATCCTAAGTTTCCCGAATGCGCGCCCGGCGAAAGCAAACGTCTGCGCGGCTGGCTGTCGTTCTATCAGGGAACAAACGTGCAGTCGGAGTTCGCGCGAATCCAGAAACTTGACTGGCTCGCGGTAACCGCAGGCGCCCGTTGATTCCCTGAGTGCTGGCCCGCCTCAGCACTCTCAGCTCAACTGCACATTCCCGCAGAGGTGAACTTCCAAACCAAGCTCCGCCATCGCGGCAGCCTTGATCCGCATCGCGCGCTGGGCCTCTTTCGCGTTCGGTGCATAGACGACCTGGATGTGGTTGGACTTGTGTCGTGCCATCATCTGGTCGCGGCTGATGCCGTCCAGCACCGCGTGCATGATGGGCCATTGCGGTGTGGTCTCACACCAGCGCCGCTCGGTTTCCGCTTCCGGAAGCTTCACAACTTTCGCGACGCCCAGGTCGCAATGGAGTTTGCCGTTCATCACAAACACGCGGCTCCAGACGATGTGACCCGGCTTGCTCACGCCCTTCACTGAACCACCGCCCAGCCGGAAATACATCGCGGGCTGACGCTCACTGCGCGTGCCCTTGTAGCCGCCGATGAAGTGCGCCGGTGGCGCAGCGCCCGAGATGAGGAAGACCCAGACGTAGTCGTTCACGCCCGCGCCCCGGTAATGCTGGCCCCAGCGGAGATCGTGCAACGTGTTCTCCGGCGCGAACCCGAGCTTGCGCCAGAGCTGATACGTCACCAGCCCATCCAGTCCCGCGCATTCATCAACTTCATTGAAATGCGGCAGCGCCTCGCCCGCGAACAGAACGCGTTTCGTCGTCGCGTGTTTCACCGGCGGACGATCGACGTTGTTGAGCAAGCCCTCGACGAGATCGCTGGCGGGCGCGAGATCCTTCAAGCCTTGTTGGTACTGGATGCCAATGGTCGAGCAGCCGAATTCGTCCGCGATGCGCACGGCGGCGATGTACATCTTGCACTGCTGGAGCGTCTGCGCCTCGGTGAGTTCGCTTGCCTCGTCCTGGCCCCAGTCAAACCACATGCCCTTGCGCAGCAGCCACGCCACAACTTCGCGCGCCTCGGCATCAGTGACGCGCTGCATCTCGGCATAGAGCGAGGACTGGCTGAGGCGTTCCTTGAAGAGACCGGTAGGATGGAGCAGCTCGTCCGGGATGATGGCGTTGAACATGCCCATGCACCCTTCATCGAACACGCCCATGATGGCCTTGCGCTGGCGCAGTTCGCGCGCGAAGTCGCGGCCCAGCTTCTCGTCCGCAGCGGGCAGCTTGAGCAACGCGAGATCGCGCACATGACTCTGGTCATGCGTGACGACGCCATCGTTCAACCATTGGCGAAGGCCGTTCTTGAAATAGTCGTCGTTGAAATCTTCACTCCAGAGCGAGCTGTAGCGGATGTTGGCCTTCGTCATCGAGCCGTTCAGGTTCAACATGCCGACGAGCCCTGGCCAGGTGCCGCTCCAGTTGGCCACGGTGAGGATCGGGCCGCGATGCGTGAAGAGTCCGTGGAGAATGTGATGGCTGTATTGCCAGACGCATTCGGCGACGATGAGCGGCGCGTCCGGGTGAAGCTGGCGAAAGACCTCCATGCCCATCTTTTGCGAATCGATGAAGCCGTGGCCCCTGGCTTTGTCGAACGAATGCGCGCGGACGACGGTCCAGCCCTCGGCCTTGAGCGCCTTGATGAGGATGGCTTCCATCGCGGCCTGGGCGGGCCAGCATTTCTGGTTGGCCGAGGTGCGAAGGTCGCCATTGGCCATGAGGTAAACGTGACGCGGCTTGAGTGGTGCTGGAGTCTTCATGTGTCGTGCGGGGAGGTTAGCGACACGCGCCGTCTGGAAAAGAATTTTTATGGCGATCGACCAGGTGAATTGTCTGTTCGCATCCTCCGTCCGAGCTGCTAGAAAACCATCACTCCGCATGAAACAACCATTTTGCAGCCGCCGTGAATTCCTCGCCACCACGCTGACCGCCGCAGGCGCGGTCGCAGCTCCGGTTCGATTATTTGCCGCCGAAGGTTCCGTGCGAATTCCCGTCGGCTTCCTCGGCACGGGCTATTCGCATTTCAAGGAGAAGCACAAAACGATCACCGAGTCGCCGATCTGGAATCTGGTCGGCCTGTGCGAAGAGGATGACGCGGTGCGCGCGAGCAGTCCCGCCGGAGCGCGGTGGCTTTCCGCCGGGGAACTCTTCGCGAAGGCGGAGGTCGTGATCGTGGAATCCGCCGTGCAACATCACGCACGCGATGCGAGGCGGGCCTTGCTGGCTGGCAAGCATGTGCATGTCGAGAAGCCGCCGGCGGACACGCTGGAAGGATTCGGCGAATTGCTCAGGCTTGCCGCACAGCAGAAGCGCCTGCTGCAAGTCGGCTACATGTGGCGTTACAACCCCGGGATCAACGCCGCGCTCGAAGCCGCGCGCAAAGGCTGGCTCGGCGACGTGTATCTGGTGCGCGCGACGATGAACACGCAGGCGGGACCGGAGCAGCGACGGGAGTGGGCGCGTTTCCGGGGCGGCGCGATGTTCGAACAAGGATGCCATCTGATCGACCCGCTCATCCGCTTGCTCGGCAGGCCGACGAAGGTCTCGCCGTATCTGAAGCACTCCGCCGGGAAGGATGATTTGCTGGCGGACAACACGGTGGCGGTGTTCGAGTTTCCGCGTGCGCTCGGCATCATCACCTGCGCGCCGCTCCAGCCGAATGCCGGGCCGCAACGGTTCTTTGAGATTCTCGGCACGAACGGGACGGCGAAGGTTCAGCCGCTGGAGCAGCCAGCCCTGACCATTGATCTGGGGAAAGCCGCCGGCCCGTATTCAGCCGGCAGGCAGGAGGTGAAGCTGCCTGCCTATCGCCGCTACGCAGACGAGTTCGCTGAACTCGCCTCCGCCATCCGCGAGCAGAAGGCCCTGCCGTTTTCCATCGAAGCGGAAATCAACGTCCACGAGGCGCTGATGCGGGCGTGTGAAATGATTTAACCGGCAGCCGAGGATTTGGTCACTGGACCAGCCGTCCGCGATAGAACCGGTTGCCCGAGCTGGCCGGAACTGGATCGAGGTATTCCGCCGAGCCAGTGAAGTTGGTCCAACTGATCGCAGGCACCCAGTTGATGAAGTTGGTCGAGACATCCACCGCGTAGTTGCGTCCGGAGATGCCTTCCAGCGTCACAGATGTGCCGTTGGGAGTTTGGGCAGGGATCGAGAGCACGGGACCATTCGTCAGCGACGTGATGGAATAGAGAGCCATGCCGAAGACGACATCGCTGCTGTTGGCGCTGGATTGATGAACTTCGACCGCAAGCACGTTGTCGCCGGCGACGGCGTTCGTCAGCGGCAGGAATACATAGGAGGCAACGCCTTCGCTGCCTGAACTTGCCAGAGCCGTGTTCGCAACCCCGTCAGCCGGAGCATTCCCAGGGATGCGCAGGCGCAACGCTTCGCGACCGTTGAGATACCAGACTGCGCCGTCATCGATGTAGCCTTCCACGACCAAGGAGGTGGGCACCGCCGGATCTTCCAGCGTGAAGTGGGTGCGGAAGTAGTAGGTGATGATGGGCGCATTGTTCGCGGTGCGAAGAGCCAGCGGAGTCACCAACGGCCACTGATAGATTCCGAAATCCTCGAGCCCAAACAACGCCGCGCCGTTCGACCATCCGGAATCATCGTAGCCAGGAAATCTCCAGGCGTTGCTGAGGTTCAAACCCGAACCCTCGTAACGCCAGTTGCTGTTTTGATCGATCAGGATCGAGCCGGAGCTCGTGCGCAGACCGTCGTCCACCGTGAGAATGGCGTTGCGGCTGGTGGTGCTGCCTATCGCGTTCCCGACGACGACGGAGTAAGCGCCTTCCTCCCGGCCCTGGACCCCGACGAGAACAAGAGCGTTGGACGTGGCCCCGGAGATGTCCGCGCCGTTGTAGCGCCATTGGTAGGTGAATGGGCCGAAGCCCGAAGCGCGCACGGTGAACACGGTGTTGGAATCGCGAGGGACAGTGGTATCCGACGGCTGCGTGGCGATGGTCGGCGCGGTGATGACCACGAGAACCGCCACTGCGCTTGTGGTGGAGCCGGACGGATTGCTGGCCACCACGGTGTAATTACCCGCGTTCGCCCCCTGCGCGTTGTTGCGCGTGTAGGTCAAGTTGGTTGCTCCGGAAATGTTGGTACCATTGAAGCGCCAGCGATACGTCTGCGGCGTCGTCAGGCTGTGCGTCGTCGCCGTAAAGATTGCGGTGTTGCCCTGGGTCACGACGAGGCTCTGCGGCTGCGTCAGGAATACCGGATACGGATTAGCCAACGCCATGTTCAGCACGATGCTGCCGCAGTTGCCCTGCACGATGGTGCCGTTGGTGCCGTAGCCATCCACGACGATGTGGTAGGTCACGCCGTTGGTAACGTTGAACGCGAGCGAGCTGAGGACCGTGTCGCCATTCGCGTCGTCATTCCCGGCGACGACTGTGAGATTCGACACCGGGCTCCCCGTGTAAACCGCCAGCAACGTGTCGAAGTCGCTGCCGAAGGTGTCCATGCGGAGAAGTCCGGTGGCGGGCGCCGTCCAGCTCAGCCAGCCCGAGTGACTCCCGTTGCGGCTCGCGTGGCGCGGCTCGCCGGCTTCGCGAGTGAACGTGATGTTTGTTCCGCGAATGACGTTCGTAAATCCGAACACGACACCACGCGCTGCGAACATGTCTCCAAAGGTCGCCGGCGGCAGACCCACCGTGACCGTGATCGGATTCGACACCCGCACCGCTCCGCGATTATCCGTCGCCTGCGCGCGCGCCGCGTAAACGCCTTCCGCCACGTTCGGCCAGAACACGCTGTAAGGGCTGGAGGAATCGCTGCCGAGGAACGTGGAGCCAGCATAGAACTCAACCAGCGTCACGGTGCCATCCGGGTCCAAAGCACTGGCGGCGACGGTGATGCTGTCGCCGGGAGTAACGATGGAGCCGTCCGACGGGCTGGTGATCGTCACGTTGGGAAGCGCATTGATGATGATCGACGCCGGCAGCGATGTCGCGGTGGACCCCAGATTATCCGTCGCCACCGCCGTCACCACATAGGAGCCTACCGCCGCATTGGTCCAAGTGAAGCCATGCGGAGCCGACAGATCCTCGCCGATCTTGTTCGTGCCATTCACGAAGAACTCCACCTTCGCGATGCTGCCATCGACATCCGCCGCAGTCGCCTCGATGGC
>CAMCCU010000344.1 GCA_945872975.1 Pedosphaera parvula Ellin514 | reverse complement strand
CTTGGCCGCGATATCGAGCGTCATCTTCGTCGTGCCGTCGAGATTGCGACCGTTCACCGCGACCTCCACCGTCTTGCCGCGCTGGCCACCGAACGGAAACAGCGCTTCGACGTAAGGAAGCGAACCGGCGGTCAGGCGATAGGAGTAGTCGCCGCCGCCGCGGTAACGGAAGTCGCGCAGCGCGAGGATGAACTCGTCCTCCGTCGGTGCAGTGAAGAACAGGAGGCTGTCGAGCCCGATGGCGTCCTCGTTGCGGATCAGTTCCCTGCCCTGCAAATCGAGAACCATGAGCGACGAATCGAGCGGCGAACCGCGACGGGACGCGTCCACCTCAAAGACGAACTCCTCGCCCTTCCTCGCCTTGAACTTGTAATGATTCGTCTGCGCGCCGGTGTTGAGAATGCCCGAGATGACGGCGGGAAGTTCAACCGACTGCGCGTCCGCGAGCGAAGTGTTCGGGTCGCGCTTCGCGATCTCCGGCCACTGACCTACGTTCAGGTTCAGCGGATTGCTCACGCCACCAGGCGCGATGACCCGCAGCTCGCGCGGCGAGAGCGAGGCATCGGCAGGCGCGGTAATTTTGAGAACGAGCTTCTTCTCATTGCGCTTCGGCGCGGCGGGCTCCGCCACAGAAATGCCGCCGCCGGTGGATTCAATCGCGACGGAAGCCTTGGCCATCGCAGCGGGAGCCACGACATTCGTAGCATTCAAGCCGGTGTCGCCGTTGAAGATGATCTGCGTGACGCCGCCCAGGTTCTCGCCCGTGAGCGTAACCTCGATGGTCGTGCCGCGCTGAATCCATTCCGGCGAAATGGCCGCCAGCTTCGGCGCGGGCTGGGCCGCGGCGGTAAATGCCGTGGCGAGAAGGAACAAGAAACCACGGATGGACACGGATGAACACGGATGAGAGCGGAAGCGAGTCATAAAATCTTGAGTCCGTTTTGGTGACCCGCTCTAAGCGCAAGGAGTTGACGCGATTTCTCGCGACAAAACCGTCTCTCGGTCAGGCCGCAGATAAACAGTTAGATCGGCGTCACACAAACAACCCGGTTACCGGGTCGCCGAACCGGGCGTCCACCAGCTCGCGGGGCTGGTTGAGGTGGTTGTAAACGATAGTGTGCGGGTCAATGCCGAGCGCGTGATACATCGTGGCGAGGAGCTGCACGGGATGGACGGGCTTCTCGGCCGGTGAACTGGCGGTGGCGTCGGACTTGCCGTAGAGCGTGCCACGGGACACGCCCGCGCCGGCGACCATCGCGGTATAGCAATAGGGCCAGTGATCGCGACCGTCCGGCGCGTTACCGTTGCCGCTGGTGCTCACGCCGAGGCGCGGCGAGCGTCCGAATTCACCGATGGCGACAACGAGCGTTTCCTTGAGCAGACCGCGCTGGTCGAGGTCTTCGAGGAGTGCGCTCAGGCCGCTGTCGAGCTTCGGGCAATGCAGGTTGCGCAGCGGACCGAAGTTCGCGGCATGCGTATCGAAGGCATCGACGGTCGGGTTGCCATTTGCGACGGCGGGCCAGTTCACCTGCACGAAGCGCGTGCCGGCCTCGATGAGGCGGCGGCCGAGGAGCAGTCCCTGGCCGAAGGTGTGGCGGCCATAGCGGTCGCGGGTCTTCGATGATTCCTTGGTGAGATCGAAGGCATCGCGCGCGCGGCCGGACGAGACGAGGTCGAAGGCTTTCTGGTAATACTTGTCGAGCGCGAACTTCTCGACGGCCTTTTCCATGTCGGGCATCTGGCTCTCGACGGTCTTGAGGAGCGTGGCGCGGCGTTCGAGGCGTTCCTTCGGCACTTCCTTCCGCATCGAGAGATCGTCGAGCTTAATCTCCTGGTTCGGGTCCTGGTAAAAGTAATACGGGTCGTAGGCGGCGCCGAGGAAGCCTGCGGTGCTGCCCTTGCCGATGACGTTGCTCTCCTGCGTGGGGCGCGGGAGCACGACGAACGGGAGCATCGGAACTTCCGGCGGCTTGATGCGCGAGATCTGCGCGCCGATGTGCGGGAAGTCGTTCGGCGCGGGCGGTTCGAGCTGGCCGGAGGGCGAGACGCGGCCGGGCTCGTAGCCGGTCATCATCTGGTAATGCGCGGCGGTGTGGTTGAAGAGGCCGGCGGGCGTGTAGCTCATCGAGCGGATGAGCGTGGCCTTGTCCATCTGCTTGGCGAGCTGCGGCATGACTTCGCTGAGCCAGATGCCGGGCACGTTGGACTTGATGGGCTTGAATTCGCCGCGGACGTTCGAGGGCGCGTCGGGTTTCGGATCCCAGATGTCGATGTGGCTGGGTCCGCCCTGGAGAAAGACGAACATGATGTTCTTGGCCTTGCCCCAGCCGCCTTTCGCATTTGCGCCGGCGGATTGGGGCACGACGGAGGCGGTGGCCTGAAGGCGCAGGATGTCGGCAAGGCTGATGCCGGCCATGCCCATGCCGCCGATGCGAAGGAATTCGCGGCGGCTGAAGCCGTCGCACGTGCTGCCTGATTGTCCGGGGATGCTGATCATAGGTTTTGGCTTTCTAGTTTCTTAACCACGGATGGACACGGATACACACGGATGAAGAAACCAAATCACGGAGCTCGACTGTGCTGAAAGCCAGTCGCAGGGGTTTCGCAGGGTGGGCGGGCTGCGACTGGTCTGCGACACAGCCACGCTCCGGCTTGTCTTTATCTGTGTTCATCCGTGTCTATCCGTGGTTGAAAATTCATCGATTGAAAAGGAACGCCGGGCTGTTCAGCAACGCCCACGCGAGATCCTGCGCGACTTCGAGGCGGTCAGCGCCGGACTTGAACTCGACGGCTTTGAGCTCCTTCTCGGTGGGCGGACGGCTTAGGCACGAGAGATAAATGTCTTCCACCAGCTTGCGGTCGTCCTTCTCAGTCTTCACAAGTTTCGCGACGCGACTGTCGGGCGCAGCGACGGCCTCGGAAATGGTCGGGCCGTTGATGAGGCTTAGTGCGTGGCTAAGCGTAAGGCTACTGGAGCGTTCGCATTCGCAGGCGGATTGGCGCTTCGGGCGGCCGAAGAGCTGGAGGAAGTCGTTGCCCGCGACCATGCCGTCGGGAATCTGCGCGGCGCGCATTCCGCTGGGAATGCCGGCGAGCTTGGGCTTGGTGCCGGTGGCGAGCGCGAGGGCATCGACCATCTGCTCCGCGCTCAGGCGACGCGGATGGGCGTGACTGAAGTTGATGGTGTCATCCTCGTTCCACTTGTTCTTCACGATGGAAAGCTGATAGGTGCGCGACTGGCAGATGGTCTTCATCAGCTTGCGCAGGTCGAAGCCGTCCTTCACGAACTTCGCCGTGAGCGCGTCGAGCAGTTCAGGATTGCTCGCCGGATTGCTGGCGCGGATGTCGTCCACCGGATCGATGATGCCGCGGCCGAGGAAATAGCTCCAGATGCGGTTCGCCATCGACTTGGCGAAGAACGGATTCTCCGGCGCGACGAGCCAGTCCACCATCGGCACGCGACGGTCATCGCCAACCGCCACGGACTTGGCGTCGCCGACCGGAACCTTGGGCGAGACGGGCGCGTCGGTCTTGAGATGCTTCACTTCGCCGCCGTCGTACTTGTGATAAACGATCTCCTCGGAGGTGACCACGAACGAACCGCCGGCCTCGGCGAAGATGACTTCCTTGCCGACCTGGCCTTTCTTGAAACCAACCTGCGCAAAGTACGCGCCCATCTCGTAATACTGATCCTGCGTCCACTTCTCGAACGGATGGTCGTGACACTTGTTGCAGTTGAAGCGCACGCCCAGGAAGGTCTGCGAGACATCCTCGGTCATCTTGCCCGGCTCACGGAGGACGCGGAGATAGTTCACCGCCGGGTTCTCGTAGCTGCTGCCTTTCGCGGTTAGCAAGGTGCGAACGAACTTGTCGTAAGGCGTGTTGTCCGCGACCTGCTGGCGAATCCAGTTGCGATACAGCCACACGGATTTCTGGCCGAGATTCTCGGAATTGCACTGAAGAAGGTCCGCCCATTTGTTCGCCCAGAACTCGATGTAATCATTGCTGCCGAGCAGTTCATCAATGAGCTTCTCGCGCTTCTCCTTGCTCGGCGTCTTGTCTTCGAGGAAGGGACGAACCTTCTCCACCCTGGGCGGCAGGCCGGTGAGATCGAGATAGACGCGGCGCGCGAATTCGCCGTCGGAAGTCACCTCGCTCGGGAGAATCTTCATCTTGCGCAGCTTCGCGTTGACGTGCTGGTCGATGAGATTGTTCTCCGGCACATCGGCCCATTGATACCCGCTGCGGTCGCCCATGATGGTGATGAGCGCCGTCCCGTAGATGCCTTCATAACGCACGAGCAAGGCTGCCTCGCCACGACGCAACCCTTTGACCACGCCAGCCGCGTTGACCTCGGTGACTTCGATGTTGCTGACGGAGAAATGCGCGTCGCGAGTCACGTCACGCGTGGAGCCATCCGCATATTTCGCGATGACGAGGAACTGCTGCGAACGGCCGGCCAGGTCCATCTCCGATTCCTTCGGGAGCAGCTCGATGCTCTTTGCGCGACCCTTGGCGACGCTGTCGAACTTGGTGCCGTCCAGAATCCATTGGCGCAGGAGCTGATGTTCGCGCGAACCGGGCTTGATGGCCTGGCGACCTTCGTGCGGCACTTCGCCGAGCGGCTTGAGCAGCATGAGCGAATCATCGACGTTCACACGGTTGAAGCGGCGACCGGAGAGATCGTTCACCAACGCAGCGTAGTCGTATTCCGGATCGTAGCCGCGCAGGGAAAGCTTGAAGCCGTTCTTGCCCTTGGCCGAGCCGTGACAGGTGCCTTGGTTGCAACCGGCCTTCGCGAGCACGGGCTGGATGTCGCGAACGAAATCGATCCGGCGCGCCTCGGCGCTCTCGACTTTGACCATCAACTTCGCCTGCTGTCCGCCGACCTTGACGCTGATCTCGGCGGACCCGGTCGCCTTCGGCTTTAGGTAACCACTCGGAGCGATTTCCACGCAGGTCGCGTCCGTGGAGAACTTCGCTTCGGAAGTAAGGTCGATGGTCTTGCCGCCATCGATCACGCCGAGCACGAGAACGCGACGTTCATCCCGCGCATCCTTGAGCGTGAGCGTCGCCGGCTCAAGCTTGAGCGAGCGAATGGCGGGCAGGGGCGGCGCGGCGGGGGCGGCTTGGGTGGAAGCGGGCTTGTCCGCGCGAAGCAAAAGCGTGGACGCTGCGAGAAGCCCGAGGGCGCCCGCGAGAAATGAAAGACGACGTTGTTTCATCCGTTTCTATATGATTACAGATTAGGCTGACGTCGGAAGAGATGCCGCCATTGAACCTATTTTGGCATCTCTTCTGGCGATAGATGGAGAGTAGGCAGCCCGATGCGATGAGGCAAGGCGGGATTCGGTGAAATTGAACTCCGATCGCGAGCTTGATCTCAGCTCGCTGCGCGCCGCAACCGGTCGCCGATCGCCTGCCACTCGTGCCCTTCGGGTAACGCCTCCACCACGATCCACTTCGCACCTTCGGCGTCACAACGATGCAACTCTCCGTAGAGCGCCCTTGCGTACGCCTCGGCGTCGTGGGGAATCACACTCACGCCCCCGAGACCAGCGATCATCGGGATGTGCGCATACGCGATGACCTGCGTCTCGGCAGGCAACGCGCCCAGAGCGCCGAGGTGCGAGGCCAGCTCCGCGTCATCCTTCCAGGTCAACATCACCAGCCGCGCCTTGGGCGAGTAATGCTTCTTCAACTGGCCGGGGCTTTTCAATGTGCCACCGTCTTCGCCCGCTGAAGTTCGCAGGCCAATCTCCCCCAGCGCGGCGAGCAACGACTCCTCGTGAATCATCCCCGGTCGCAGCACCACTGGCGGACGCGACGTCACATCCACCACGGTCGATTCAATGCCGACTTGCGATTGGCCGCCATCCACGATCAATCGAATCCGCGCGCCCAACGTCTCCTGCACATGCGCTGCGTTCGTGGGCGAAATGGAGTTCGAGGGATTTGCACTTGGCGCTGCCAGAGGGAAGCCGCACTCGCGAATCACCGCCTGCATGAACGGATGACTCGGCCAGCGCACGCCCACCGTCAGCCCGCCCGCCGTCACGATGTCGGGAATCCCAGCGGCGCGAGGCAACACCAGCGTCAGCGGTCCGGGCCAGAACGATCGCGCGAGCTTCTCGGCGGCGTCCGGCCAGTCCCCGACGAATTTCCGCGCCATCGCGAGGTCGGAGACGTGAATGATGATCGGGTTATGCGACGGGCGGCCCTTAACCTCGAAGATGCGAGCGACGGCCTCGGTGTC
>CAMCCU010000343.1 GCA_945872975.1 Pedosphaera parvula Ellin514 | reverse complement strand
TGGCTGCGACGTCGGCGCTGATTTTCAACCACCGATGAACACGGATACAAACGGATTGAACAGGCTGCGAGCAGAAGCCGCTCGTGGAATGCACACGACGAAGCACGTGCTCCAATCCGCCGCTGCCTCTGCATCCGTGTCCATCCGTGTTCATCCGTGGTTAAGGAGCATCAACGCATGAACTGGAAAAGCACATGGATCTTGCTCGGGCTGGCCGCCGGCCTGTTCGCCTTTATCTTCCTGTTTGAACACCGCCTGCCGACCACGGACACGCCGCCTGCCCGCCTGTTTTCCTTCAAGGCAAACGAGATCACGAACATCCAGTTGCGCGTCACGAACCATCTCATGCTTCGGGTAGAGCGGACGCGCGCCGGAGCGATGTGGAACTACGCCTTCCCCATTTCCTACCCGGCCAAGGTTGCCGCCGTGGAATGGCTGATTCAGTCCCTGGAGGAAGTCGTTCCGTTGCTCGAGATTTCAAAGCAGGAGCTGGGCTCCACCAAGCGGACGGTCGCCGAGTTCGGCCTCGATGTGCCTCAAGCCACCCTCACCCTCCAGCACGACGGACAGAGAACGGAGCTCATGTTTGGCGCAAAGACTCCCGTCGGCGACGGCGTCTATGTGCAGGTGCTCAATGATCCGGACATTTATGTGCTGCCCGTCGAGATCCTGCACCGTCTGCCCCGCAGCTTTCAGGACTGGCGGGACATCGGCCTGCTGACAAGCTCCGGCTTCCAGATGAACCGCCTCGAAGTCCGTTCCGCCGGACGCGGCTTCACACTCGATATCGACGAGACCAAACGCGCCTTCGTTCTTTCCAAACCCACGGTCGCCCGCGCCGATCCCGCAAAAGTCACCGCCCTGCTGCAAAAGCTCTTCAACGCCCAGGTCACGCAATTCATCACCGACAGTCCCCGCGCTGACCTGGAGCAATACGGTTTGCAGCCGCCCGAGGCCGAGGTCTCCTTCGTCACCACGAACGAGCCATCCAGCGTGCAGTTCGCGATGCAGTTCGGCAAAAGTCCGACGAACGATCCATCCGTCGTCTATGCCCGCCGCATGACCACCACGAACATCGTCCTCGTGCCGAAGTCCGTGCTCGAAGCCGTCCAGATCTCCCACGGCGACATGCGTGACCTGCATCTCGTCAGCTTTCAACCCGGCCTGCTGGACACCATCGAGGTCATCGGCACATCTGCCGCCGAGGGCTTTGTCGTCCGCCGGCAGACGAACAACACTTGGGCGGTCACCGAGCCGCAGCCCGCCACCGCCGACACCACGACGATGGGCGAATGGCTGGAGCTGATGAGCCGGCTCGAAGGCACGGTGGAAAAGGATGTTGTCACGGACTTCGAAACTCCCTACGGCCTCGCCACGCCCGGTCGCCGTTACCTGCTCAAGACCGCCGTCACCAACGCCACCGGCGTGGTCAGCAATCGCGTCCTCGCCGAGCTTGATCTCGGAATCGCCCAGGACAAGAAGGTGTTCGCCCGCCGCGCGGATGAAGCCACGGTGTACAGCATTTCCAAGGAGGAAGTCGCTCGCCTCCCGCGTGAAGCCTGGCAGTTGCGTGACCGCCGCGTGTGGACTTTCACGACCAACGACATCAGCCGCGTGACCATCCGTTACAACGACCGGTCCCGGACATTGCAGCGCAGCAGCGCGGGTAGCTGGTCCATTGCCGAAGGCGAAGGCATCCTCTCCAGCGTCAATCCGGTGCTGGAAGAAATCATGTTCCGCCTGGGCAACCTTTACGCCGGCGTATGGGTGGCGCGGGGCGAAGAGAAGCGCGCCGCGCTTGGCTTCACCAGCAACACCAGCAAGATCACGATCGAGCTGAAGAACGGCGAGAAACCACAGACGCGCTTCATCGAGCTGGGCCGGCCTGGCATCTCGCCCACCGGCCTGCCCTACGCACTGACCGAGATCGAAGGGCAGACGTGGTTCTTCGAGATCGCCCCGGCCACGCTTTACTTTGAAATTGTCCGGGACCTGTTGAACCCGATCGCGCGGCCAGCGGAGTGAAATCAGCGGGCCGCCACGCCCAGACGCCATCGAGCAAAGCCACATGCCTCCGGCGAACAATGCCTCAACCCAGCCGACCGGCCCGGGCAAAACACCCAGGCCGCCGAAGCGTCCGCGCTCCCTGGGCTGGCGGGCCTTCTTCACCACGTTCAAGTGGTGCCGCATCTCCCTCCTGCTCCTCATCTTCACCGTCATCATCCTCGGCCTGTTCCTCGATCACGTCGGTCTGCCGGACTGGCTGGAGCGACGGGTGGAAGCACAATTCCGCACCAACGGCTGGGAGGTCAAATTCAGCAAGCTGCGGCTGCGCTGGTACCGCGGCATCGTCGCCGAAGGGCTCCAGATGCATCGCACGAACACGCTGGCCGGGCCCAGCCTCTTTCTCCAGACCGCCGAGTTCCGCCTGAACTGGCGGGCGCTGCGCAACCGCAACCTCGCAGCCGACGGCGTGATGCTGAAAGGCGGACGTTTCCTGTGGCCCATCCCGGGCACCAACCAGCCGCCGCGCACGCTCGTGCTGGAAGAGATCGCGGGCGAACTTCTCTTCAAGCCAGGCGATCTCTGGGAGCTCAAATTCATCGAGGCGAACGTGCTGAACACCCACGTCCGTTTCCGGGGTGACATCACAAACGCCTCCTTGATCCGCGACTGGAAACTCACGGGCCGCCCCTCCGAGGCACCGTCCGATCCCGCCCGCCAATGGCACCGCTTGTTACGCGAGGCGGAAAAGGTGCGCTTCACCGGACAGCCCGAGCTCAACGTCATCTTCTCCGGCGACGCCAGCGATTGGCGGACCTTCGACACCAAGCTGAAGTTCACCGCGACCGCCGTGGATTCCCCATGGGTCACCGGGACCAACGTCACTCTCGCCATCGATCTGCTCCCGCCGCCGCACACGAACGACGCCCTTCGCATCGATCTCAAGGCCGCCGCCGGCGCGACGCGCACGCGGTGGGCCTCCGCCACCAGCCTGGATCTCAAGCTCGTGTTTGAACCGTCGTTCGACGGCATCTACCCGACGAACTCCCTGCTGCTGCTGGAACTTCAAGGCGCCGACACGCCTTGGGGCAAGGCCGGCCACATCTTTACCGAGGTCCGCTCGAATCCCTCCGAGACGAACAGCGCGCTGAAGGAAACACGCGCCGACATCACCATCGACGGATTTGCCGGACAGGACTCCACCGCCCGCCGCGCCCGCATCAACGCCACGCTGTCGCATCCTCCCGAAAGCTTTCTCCCCGCGACCGCACAGACAGCGTGGACGTTTCATGATCTGGAATCGCCCGTCGCGACGTCGCAGTGGGCTCGCGTCACCACCAAGCTGGAGCTCCCGGCTCAGGACAAGTTTCGTCTGGGCGCGACGAACTTCGCGTGGTTCGAGCGGATCGCAAACCTTCCGTTCAACGCCAGCGTCACGTTGAGCAACACCTCCATCTCGCGACTGCAACTTCCCTTCGTCGATCTGATGGCCCACTGGCGGTTCCCAGAGCTCACCCTGGATTCCGGCGGCCAGATGGAAACGGATTCCGCGAAGGCGCAGATCTCCCTGAACACCGAATCGCGCGAAGTTGCCTTTCAAGTGCGGGGAATGCTGGACCACCGCCGCGCCGCGAGCTTCATCAGCACCAACGCCAGCGCGTGGGCGAAGTCGTTGTCGTTTGCCTCCGCCCCTCCCACGAACTTCCTGCAGGGCCAGTTCACGCTTCCATCGCTCACCAACAGCACCGTTGCCTGGCAGCGCGACGTGCTCCCGACGCTGAAGATGGCGGGTGAAGTCCGCGCCTCCGCCGGCGCATTTCGCGAAGTGCAATTCTCCTCGGCGACCTTCCCGTTCACCCTCACGAACCTCCACTGGAAAATCGACGGCACCAGCCTCGCGCAATCCAACGGAGCCGTGACGATCTCCGGGGCCGGAGATCAAGGCACGGGCGATTTTCGTTTTGGCATCCACAGCGACCTCGATCTCCTGACGCTTCGCCCCGCCTTTGAAGACCCGGCTGTGGGGCGCGTGTTCGACTATTTCGAATGGACGACACCTCCGCGCATCGAGGCGGAGATTCGCGGCAGCTTCACGAATACCGCCGCCATCCGCGCCGCAGCGAACGTGACGTTCTCCAACACCACGTTTCGCGGCCAGTCCCTCGACTCCGTCACAGCCCGCGTTGTTTATTCGAATCAGCTGGTCTCGATCCTGACGCCCGTCGTCATCCGGAAAGGCGAGTGGGGTTCCGCCGATGGCATCGCGTTCGACCTCGCCACCGAACGCCTCTACTTCACGAACGCGGTCGGCCGGATGATGCCGCGCGTGATTACCCGGGCGATCAACCCGAAAGTGGACGAACTCATCGCGCCCTACGTTTTCGACACCGCGCCAGACGCGAAGACGCACGGCGTGATTCCACTGAGCAAGGCGGACGACGGTGAAGATGTCCGCTTCGACGTGGAAGGCGGGCCGTTTCACTGGCAGCGCTTCCATCTGGAGAAGGTGAAAGCCACGCTGTTCTGGCGCGGCAATACACTGGCGATCACCAATGTCACCGGACGCTGGCACGGAGCGGATGTGAAGGGCTCGGCCTTCTTCACGTTCGATCCACGGACTGCGGGCGACCGTTTTTCCTTTCACGTGAAGGTGGATGGAGCCGACCTGCGCAAGATTCTCAAAGACCTGCAACCCGACCGCACGAACAAGACGGAAGGCAGGGTGACCGGCGAGCTCTTCATCACCAGCGCCGACACGCATGACTGGAAAAGCTGGGAAGGTTACGGACAGGCCCGGATGACCAACGGCATGCTGTGGGACATTCCACTGTTCGGCGTGTTCTCCCCCATCTTCAATACTGTCCTGCCAGGTCTCGGCAACAGTCGCGCCCGCGACGCCACCATGACTTACAAGATCACGAACAGCGTCATCTTCACCAAGGACCTGGAGATTCGTGCGACGGCGATGCGCATGAACTACAAGGGGACCGTCGATTTTGAACAGAAGGTGGATGGCGGCATGGAAGCAGAGCTGTTGCGAGACTTCCCCGCCTTCGGATTCCTCATCAGCAAGGTGCTGTGGCCGGTGACCAAACTTTTCGCGTACGAAATCACCGGGACGTTGAACGAGCCGAAAACCAAGGAACGGTATTTTATACCCCAGGCGCTGATGGCGGCGCTTCACCCGCTTAAGACCCTGAAAGACCTCTTCAACCCGGATGACAAAGACGGGACCGAACCGTCACCGAAACCAGACGAGCGCCCGACGACGCCGTTAAATCCTAAGTCACCCTAGCAGTTCCATCGCGCGCTTCGCGATCTCCTCGACGACTTCGAGGCGGCCGACGCCTTCATAGCCACACGAGAGCATTCCGGAATCCGGTCCCACCACCTGCGCGCCGCGAGTTTTCAACGTCGCCACATTTTGCTGCGTCGCGGGATGCTGCCACATCTTGCCGTTCATCGCCGGGGCGAGGAGCAGCTTCGCGTTTGGATTCAGCGCGAGCGCGATGCACGTCAAGGCGTCGTCCGCGATGCCCGCCGCCAGCTTTGCGATGACGTTCGCCGTCGCCGGAGCGATCAGCAGCAGGTCCGCCGAATCCGCGAGCGTGATGTGCGTCGGCTTCCATCCCTCTTCCTCATCGTAGAGATCCGTCACCACCGGATGACGCGACAGCGTCTTGAACGGCAGCGGCGTGATGAACTTCAGCGCGTCCGCCGTCATCACCACATGAACGCTGTGGCCCGCCTTGGTCAGCAGGCTCGCGACGTCCACCGCCTTGTGCGCGGCGATGGAACCGGTGACTCCGAGGACGATGGTCTTACTCATAAGCTGGCAATTGCGCCCGGCCCTGCCGCATCTGTTCCGCATCCAGAATCGCCTGCAACCGCCGGACATCCTCCGCGATGCTGGAGCTGACGATGAGGTAGTCGAAATTCTTCCACTGCACGATCTCCTGCTTCGCCACGCTCAGCCGCTTGGCGATGATCTGCGGGGAATCCTGTCCGCGCTTCTTCAGGCGAACTTCCAGGATGCTCATGGACGGCGGCGTCAGGAACACCGTGACCAGCGCGGTCTTCAGCTCCGCGTCCTCCTCCGCATGGGCGCGAATCGCGGCGGCGCCCTGCACATCGACGTTCAGCAACACATCCTTGCCCGAGCGCAGCTTGCCCAGCACCTCGGACTTCAGCGTGCCATAGCTGTTTCCATACACGGTTGCATGCTCGAGGAAATTCCCCGCCTGCACGCGCTTCAAGAAATCTCC
>CAMCCU010000342.1 GCA_945872975.1 Pedosphaera parvula Ellin514 | reverse complement strand
TAGGAAGTAAGACGGCATCCGCAAGGTTCGTTGTAAGCGGACGAGCAAAAAAGGGTTAGCATTCAATTCAGGTCCAATCGCCAGTGTGCTTGCCACATCAGACCGCCCCGGCGACCAGAGGTTTCATCTCGCGGATGGAATGAGGGGAGAAGCTTGGGTGTTCTTTTTGGCTGAGGGGTATTCGCTGTTTCCGGCGGCTTCGGCAATCCCAAAGGGATTTCAGCATTTAGCCCACGGGTTGCCGAGTCCGCGAGGCTACCCTGGGGCAGGGTCAATCGATGACGTTTCAACCCCAACGGGGTTGCAGCAAACGTGGAGGCGGTGCGTCGGGCAATCGATGCAACCCTTTCAGGGTTGATCCCGTCTCTGTTCCTTTACCCGGCGTAGCCGATTCCATCGGCAACGCCGGGCTGAATGATGAAATCCCTTCGGGATATCCCTTCAGCTCGTGGCCGTGAGCATCCTTGTCCCGCGACTACAAAACCGCTTCTCTGAACACTTCAATAAGAACAGGCTTCCTCACTCAACCTGTTTCTTACGTAGCCACCGGCTAAAGCGTTTTCCAGAACTCATATAGAAAGAAGGTCAAACAGCTCAATATCGCGCTGACGAAAATCAAGCCGACCACCACCGCCGCGACCTTTGCGCGCCCTAAGGCATGGCAAAACCAACCAGCAATGCGTGAGCGAGGGAAAATGAGCACGAACAAACCAAGCGCGCACGCCAATCCAACAGGCTCCAAAACAATCAGCGAAACAGCCCAACCAATCCAACTGTGAGTGAACTCTGCCAACACACTATCGGCGCCGATCAATCCGCCAAAGGCACCAATCACCATATACACGGCGAGCAGGACTCGACCGCGCAAGGGAAGCTGCGCCCACTCCTCGACAAAGCGAGCAGCCGCATCATGCCTTTGTTGTGTGTTCATGTTGGTGTATGGCGTGAGATGGTGGCCTAACAGAGTCGCAAGCCGACAAATGTCGGTACAAATGGATACTGTCCGTCCTTGGCGAGAGCTTGATCGGATTCGGTATCCACGGGGCGAAGGTAGCCCTTGGCTCCGGTTTGCGTCAAAGCAATCCACCGCTGCTGACGTGACCGGCAGGAGCGCAGCCTTCAGGCCGCTTCAACGCACGGTTCTCCGAGGGTTCTACCGCATCCAACCGCCTCGCACGGACAGAATGTGAAGCGGCGTCAACGCCGCAGGCCGGGCCGCCAAGGCGATCCACCACGGAGCATTCGTCTGGAGCGACGATGCCAGCACGGACCTCCTTTCGACCGTCGCCAATTCCGTCACCATGCGGGCGTCGGGTGGCTACCGTCTTTTCTCATCGACCTCCGCCGGTGTTTCCCTGGCGGCGGGCAGCGGTTCCTGGACGAGCATGAGTGACCGCAATGCCAAGGAAAAATTCGTGAGCATCGATGCCCAGGCGGTGTTGGAGAAAGTCGCAGCCCTGCCGCTTTCCACTTGGAACTACAAAAGTCAGGACTCCGCCATCCGCCATGTCGGCCCCATGGCGCAGGACTTCAAAACAGCCTTCAGCGTGGGCGAAACAGAAACCGGCATCTCCACCATCGACGCCGACGGTGTCGCTCTCGCGGCGATTCAAGGTCTGAACCAAAAAGTGGAGGAGCAACGAGCCGAGCTGAAAGCGAAGGATGAGGAACTCAAAGCACTTTGGAAAATCGTGACGGAGCTGAAGGCGGCGTTACTCCCCACCGCAGGCAAATGAAAGGAGGTCGTCATGCAAAACTCGAAACTCAAATTCCAATGTCGAATCTGCCTGGCCATCGCCTGTGCGGTGAACTTCGCGGCGACCGCAACGGCGCAATACTCCATCCCCTGGTCCACCATCGACGGCGGCGGCGGCACCAGTGCCGGAGGCGTCTATTCGGTCAGCGGCACCATCGGCCAGCCCGACGCGGGCGGGCCGATGTCCAACGGACAATATGCGGTGACCGGTGGGTTCTGGGCTTTGCCCACCGCCGTGCAAATACCCGGGGCACCGTTCTTGTCCATCGTCGCCTCCGGTCCGGGGCGGGTGTCGATTTCGTGGTCGCCCAACACGCCGGGCTTCGTGCTGCAGGAGAGCCTCAACCTCAGCCCCACGAACTGGCTGAATGCTGTGAGCGGAGGAATCAATCCGGTAAACGTGCCGGCCGTCCCGCCCGCAAAGTTTTACCGGCTTTTCAAGCCGTAGCAGGTTGCCAGTGGCGGAGCTTTTGCCGGCAGCGAGTGCCGGTGAATCTCCTTGTCGGTTTCCGATGACAGGCGTAGGAAACGGTCATGCCAAAGCAAACCTTCCACTACGGGGACCGTCGTGAATTTCTGCGACGAACCGCGCTCGGCGTCGGTGCAGGCCTCGCGTTCCCGAATCTGTTTCTGAACAAAACCTTCGCCGCCACCGGCCAGAATCCGAGCGAGTTCATCCGCCTCGGCGTCATCGGCACCGGCGGTCAGGGCGTCGCGAACATGCGCGCGATGATGAAGAACGTCGTCGCCGTGTGCGACGTGGACACGACCCACGCCGCAAGCGCCGCCGCATTGGTGGAGAAAGCGACTACTCGCAAACCCGCCGTGTTCTCCGATTACCGGAAGCTTCTCGAAGACAAATCCATCGATGCGGTCCTGGTCGCGACGCCGGATCACTGGCATGCGCTCCCAAGCATTGAGGCGTGTCTGGCGGGCAAGGACGTTTATTGCGAGAAGCCGCTCACGCTCTTCATCGAGGAAGGCAAGACGCTCGTGAAGGCGGCGCGCAAAACCAACCGCATCGTGCAATGCGGCAGCCAGCAGCGTTCCGAGGCCAAGTTCCTCCAGGCGGCGGAATATGTCCGCAACGGGCGCATCGGTAAAATCAAACGCGTGCTCGTCGGCCTGGTGGGCGTGAACTGGACTAAGGATCCGCTCGTCGCGGACAGCGCTCCCCCGCCGGAACTCGATTACGACATGTGGCTCGGCCCGGCGCCGGCGCGACCCTACAACAAGCAGCGCGTCCATTATCTCTTCCGCTTCTTCTGGGATTATTCCGGCGGTCAGATGACCAACTGGGGCGCGCACCATCTCGACATCACGCAATGGGCGCTGGGCATGGACGACAGCGGCCCGACGGAGATTGTCGCCACGGGCGAGTTTGATCCGGAGAAGCGCTTCGAGGTGCCGAAAGCTTTTGCGATCACTTACAAGTATGCGAACGGCGTGGTCGTCGAATGCCAGAGCCCGGTGCCCAAAGTGGCGACGCTCATTCCAGAACGGAAAGAGCAGGCGATGGAAATCCTCGACGGCAAGACCGAGTTCACCGGCTGCATCTTTGAAGGCGAGAAGGGCCTGCTCTATGTCAACCGGGGCGTGATCCGCGTCTGGCCGGAGGAAGTGTTCGAGACACCGATCAAGGACACCGACGTGCGCCTCCATAAGAGCAAGGAGCATCACGAGAACTGGCTCGAATGCATCAAGAGCCGCAAGCTCCCGATCTGCGACGTGGCCATCGGCCATCGTTCCGCCACCGTCTGTCATCTGGGCAACATCGCCATCCGCACCGGCCGCAAGATTCAATGGGACCCGGCGAAGGAAGTGATCGTGGGCGACACCGAAGCCGCCAAGCTCACGACCAAGGAATACCGCGCGCCGTGGAAGCTGCCGGTGGTGTAGCGGCAATTTGGATGGGACGAGTAATCTGTTAGGCGTCACTACACCCTCCTCATGAAACCGTGCACTTACTGCGGCAAAGAGAACGAAGACGTGGCAGCGACCTGCACCGCGTGCGGCACCAACTCTTTCAAGATGACGACAGACGCTCCGGTTGCGCCGCGGGGGGCAGAGAGAGCAGAGGGGGAGCTTCAATTGCGCGATATTCTTACCGACCCGGTCAGGCTGTTCAGGACATTGGTCGTCACCTCCACCGTCGCCTACGTCATCTGGTTCTTTCAGTTACTGCTTGCCAATCGGCTCATTTCTCAAGGCACTTGGGATGCGCTCTCATGGCAGGGATTTGGTGCCCTGTTACCGATGCCACCAGCATTTGGTTGGTTGTTCCTGGTGCTGTTCGCAGCGGTAGCAGTGGGTCTATGGACGTTTTCCAAATCAGCGCGGCTAGTGTTCGTGGCACTCAGTGTGTTCTGGATTCTCACGGCACCACTTGGCGGAGTTCAGGTGCAGACAGCGTTTGGTTCGTTTTTGCTCCTGCTCACCAATCTGGCCGATGGCGCGATTCTCGTCATGGCCTACACAGCGCCACTGAAAGGGAGGTTTGAGTGATTCCGAGCGCGCCGCCTCCTGAATAACAGGCGACGTAAACCATTTGAGCAGCCAACCATCCACTTTGATTATTGACACAAGAACTGAATCGCTTTTGCTTTCCAGCTTGTGCGATTCAATCATTGCGTCTGAATCCTTGATTCCTTCTGCACGAAATCAATTTATGAAAAACAATCTATCCAAGTCCCTGTTGTTCGCGGCCTGCGCGTCCGTCCTATTTGCGACCTCCATCCACGCGCAGGACGCCAAGTCCACCGTGCCGCTCGCCCTCGACCTTCCCCTTCACACGCTCAAAGGAACTCCCGAGGATTTGCCCGGCGGACCGAACATCGAACCGCTCTCCGACGTGGCACCCACGCCGGTTCAGGTGCCCAAAGGCGTCAAGAACGTCGCCGCCGGCATCACTGCCACCAGCAGCGTCGCGCCGTTCTTGGGCGAGTTGAGCCGCATCACGGACGGCAAAAAGGAAGCGGTCGATGACGATGCAGTCGAGTTCAGGAAAGGCACGCATTGGGTGCAGGTGGATCTCGGCCAGTCCTTCGCCATCCACGCCATCGCCATGTGGCATGACCACCGTTACGTCCAGGCCATGCACGATGTCATCCTCCAGGTATCCGATGACGCCGAGTTCAAAACCGGCGTGACGACATTGTACAACAACGACACGGATAATTCCTCCGGGCTCGGGGTCGGGACGGATCGCGAATACTTTGAAATGCAGTTCGGGCGCGTCGTGGCCGCCAAAGGCATCAAGGCCCGCTACGTGCGCGGCTACACGCGGGGCAGCAATCAGAGCGTGCTCAATTGCTGGCAGGAACTGGAAGTGTACGCGCTGCCGGCCAAATGAATCGCTGGAGCGCACTGGCGCTGCTGCTGGCCATTGCCGGTGCGCTCGCGCTGCGCGTTCCCAGCCTCGCCACGCGCCCGCTCCACAACGACGAGGCGGTCAATGCCGTCAAAGTCAGCGAACTGTGGCAGCACGGTCGCTACGCTTACGATCCCGACGAATATCACGGGCCGACCCTCCACTACGCCTCGCTCCCGTTTCTGTGGCTGAGCGGCGCGCGCAACTCCGATGAACTCGACGACGCGACGCTGCGTCTCGCGCCGGTCGCGTTTGGTGTCGGGTTAATCTTTCTCCTGCTGCTCTTCGCGGATGGACTGGGCCGCCCTGCCCTGGCCTGGGCCGCCATCTTCATCGCCGTCTCTCCGGCGATGGTTTTCTACAGCCGCTATTTCATCCACGAAATGTTGCTGGTGTTCTTCACCGCGCTGACCCTGGGCGCAGGCTGGCGTTACGTCCAGACACGGTCGGCCCACACCCTCTCCCTCTCCCCTCAACGGGGAGAGGGCCGGGGTGAGGGGTGGGAAGGTCAGGAGGCCATGGCAACAGCGGAAGATCGTGGACATCCACACCCCTCACCCTCAATCCCTCTCCCCGTTGAGGGGAGAGGGAGGTCAGGTGCGAGCTGGGCCGTGATCTCGGGAGTCGGGCTGGGGCTGATGTTCACCACGAAGGAGACCTTCGTCCTCACTCTCGCTGCGATGGGACTCGCAGGAATCGTCACGGCTTGGTGGACGATGCCGCAGCCCCGTCGAGTTCAAAGTCTGCTCGCCCTCTGGAATTGGAAACACGCCGCGCTTGCGCTGGGCGCGACCTTCGTTATCTGGCTGCTCCTGTTCAGTTCCTTCTTCACCAACTTCGCCGGCCTGCTGGATTCGGCGCTCACTTACCTTCCATGGCTCAAGCGCGCGGGCGGACATTCGCCACATATTCATCCATGGAGTTTCTATCTCGAACGCCTCGCCTGGTTTCAGCCCGCGAAGAGTCCGGTCTGGAGCGAGGGATTGATCCTGATTCTGGCTGCGGTTGGTGCAGTGGTCTCGCTCGTGGGCTATTCTCCCTCTCCCATCAACGGGGAGAGGGCCGGGGTGAGGGGTGAGAATAAATTTGGACTCGCACAACCTGCCGTGCTCCACCGTTTCCTCGCCCTCTACACCATCATTCTCACCGCGCTCTACTC
>CAMCCU010000341.1 GCA_945872975.1 Pedosphaera parvula Ellin514 | reverse complement strand
CGCCGTTGAATTGGTAATTAAGGGGATCAAGTGACGAATAATAATGCATGGGCCTTTCTGACGGACCACAACCAGACTCAAAACTTAACACCACCGTATCCGGGATTGGTCCGGGCCGCACGCCGATAAACTTTGGAAACCCAAACTCTGGCGACACCGTCAACAATGCGTTGGTGCTCGAGATACTCCCGCAGGTGCTGCTGACGATCGCGTGAAAGGAAGATCCATTGTCGACTTCGTGGACGGGTGGAGTGGTATAGGAGGTATTCGTGGCACCTTCGATAAGTTCGCCGTTTTTATACCATTGATACTTCAAACGGCCTGGAAAGGAATTATCCAGCCAGCGTGCGGCAACCTCGAAGGTGGGGATGCAAAATACAGGAATAGTCTGCGAGCGTGGCTGGCGAGTAATTTGCAGGCATGGTGGAACGGTGAAACGGACTTTCGTATCGCTAGCGATCGGGACCAGAGAGCATTCCGGGTCACTAGAATCGGTCATGACGTCATTAATCACCATTTCGTAAGTTGCCCCAGACTGAAACGGCGGGTTCCGGTCGATTTCCATCACCGCTGTCCGTGCATCTCGCATCGAGCCCCTAAAGAAACTAAGATACTCGAGAGTCACGCTATCATAGATGACATAACCGAACGTCTCAGTCGCGCTCGGCGGATGGACAGGAAGGCTAAACTCGATGGTGACTTCTTGCCTCTGTGAATCAGCGGAAACCGCCGTGACCGTCGGCGGCGGACAATCCGCCGTGGCGAGTTGAACGGTCAGCAAGAGCATCGTAGCAGGTAAAGCAAAGGCGCAGAACCTGTGCAGGCAGGAATGGTTGGAATTGTAAGCTTGGCGTTTCATGGCGTTTCTTCGGATTGGCGTCTGATCCGATAAGCCATTTTCACCACGAAAGCAAACCGCCATTCCGAAGGTCGGCTTCGGTCGCGCCGTCCACGTGCTGGGCTAGGCGTTGGGATACCCGCCAATGCCCCTCCGCATTCGTCCGCGATGATGAAGTTACGCCGGAGCGGTGGTGTCCTTGCCGGTCATCCAGTTCCAGACGGCTTTCAGGCCTTTCACCACGCCGATATCCTGGACGCCGTTGAGCACGTAAACGGAGCTCAGCTCTTCTTCATGGGAACGGAAACGCGGCGGCAAGGTGGCGGCGGCGGTTGCGTCTTCGCCCTCGAGCTTGATGAGTTCCGAGTAGAACAGGCCTTTGCCGATGGCATACGTGCCGGCGGGAAGCGTCTGGCTGCGCTTGGGCAGGAACAACCACGGGCGGTAGCTCAAGACGAGTTCACCCTGCGGACCGCGACTGAGCCGGCCGTAGGTGCGGATGGGTGTCTTGTCCATCTCGCGCGCGGTGAAGACCCAGTTCGCATCCGGCTCCACCTTGAAACGGCTGCTGCGGAACGAAACCATGTCCCACGAGAACACCGCGCCAAAGGTCATCATGCGGAAGGCCCAGCCGGAGAGATACCAGCAGATGAGCACGATGAGGAGCGACCAGATGGCGCCCACGTAGGGATCGATGAATGCGGTGACGCCGACGGTGGAGAGGATGAACAGGCGGAAGGATTTCAGGGCGGCATCCACCGAAGTGAAGGGGCTGATGATGATCAGGACGTTGATGACGTGGGAGACCATCCAGACCACGGTGAAGGCGGCGATGGCGAAGGGGATGGTGAGGATGTTCAGCAGCGGCGCGACGTTGATGATGGCGAGCCCGGCGTCGCCGTAGAGCGCGCTGTCGTCGAGGCCGAGCGAACCGAAGATTGTGGCGATGAGCGGCACGAACGCTCCGGCGGCGACCAGGCCGCTGACCTTGTTCTCGATGGCTTCCGCGATGTCGAAGGGTTTCTTGACCGCCGTGGGCAGCGCGGTGCCGAAGGTGTCCTTCACGAAGACCACGGCGACGAGCAGAAGCGCGGGAATCCAAAACCACGGCTGGGCGTACCAGGCCAGCTTGGCGCGATGCTCGGGGGCGGTCTTGAAATACTTCCATGCGCCAATGCCGCTGACGCCCATGAGCGGCGAGATGGCGACGCCGGTGATGGTGGAGATGGCTTGCGCGGCCTCCAGTCCAGGGTTGGATTTGCTGGAGGATTTGCCGGACTCCGCCGCCTGCGCTGCGCCTCCGAAGAGCAGGATGCAACACACGACGAGGGCAGACCATGACCCGATCAGCTTTTTCATATCGCGCCTAAACTACGCCGAACGTTACGGCTGGGAAGTGAGAAAATGGGTGGAAATTGTAGTAGGGAGGGTACGGCTGATTTGAGGTGTCTGGCAGCCAGCATATTTCACAAGGTTCATGGGCGGCTGAATCTGTGTGCCAATGAGAGAACACCATTCTTGAACCTGAATGAGCCGTTTTTAAAACCCGCGAGAGAGACACGTAGTGAACCATCTCACCCCTCACCCCGGCCCTCTCCCCGTTGAGGGGAGAGGGAGCGCGAAGGGCGTCTTGGTCGGACAACACTTGCGGCCGCGTTCGTCTCGTCTGCGTCTTGGTGCGCGGAAGCCGAAGTGCGTTGAACGCGGCGACGCCCGCTCTATTCTCAACGTGCATCCAGCGCGAACCCCCTCTCCCCTCAACGGGGAGAGGGCCGGGGTGAGGGGTGAGTCCATCTCAGATCTCGAATGTTTGTGAACAGTCCGCGCTGAATTTCTCCTACAACTGCGACCGCAGCCAGCCCGGCTTGTTCGTGGTGATGCCGTCCACGCCGGCGTCCATCAACTCGCGCGCGCGCGTCGGGTCATCCACTGTCCAGATGTAAAGCCGCTGGCCGGCCCTGCGCATCTGCCGGGTGAAGTCCGCATCCACAGGGCCGCGCCCGCTCACGTCGAGCCCGTCGAGCCCGGCCTTCATCACCTGCTCGGTCAGCGTGCTCACGGACGGCGACCAGCCGCCCAAGGCGCGTTTGAACTCCACGATCCAGCACACATCGAGATCGGGCATGGCACGCTTCAACAACGTCATCGTCTCCAGCGAGAATCCGATGGGCACGATCTGGTTCGGCTTTAACTCGGAGTTGCGAACGTCCTTCGCGAAACTTGGGATGCATTCCGGGCCGCATTTGATTTCGACGAACATCCGTTTGCCTTTGGGAATCGTGGCGAGCGCTTCGGCGAGGGTGGGGATGCGTTCACCTTTGAACTTCGGACTCTTCCAACTGCCAGCGTCGAGCTGCTTGAGTTCCGCCAGCGTCTGCGCCGCGACCTTCTTGCGAACGCCCGCCGTCTTGCGCGTGTTGTCGTCGTGGATGACGACGACATGGCCGTCCTTGGAAAACTGAACATCGATCTCCACGGCGTCCGCGCCTTGCTTCCAGCCGAGCTGGATGGCGGCGAGGGTGTTCTCCGGCGCGTCGAAGGATGCGCCGCGATGAGCGATGATCTCAGTGGTGGATCTCATTGAGAAGTTTCCACACGCGCAGCGCTTCACTCGCGCCCCAGGCTTGCGCGTCGCAGCCGCGTTGCGTGTGCGGCGCGTCGCCATCGGTGATCTCGGGAAGCTGCCCGAGGCAACCTTCGTTCAACAGTCGCTCCATGGTGACGAGGTAATGCTTCGCAGCAGACACGGAGGTCGGATCGAACTTCCACGCCACCGCCAGCGCTTCGCAGAAGATCGGGAAGGTCCACGTCCACGCCGTGCCGTTGTGATAGGCGGGCTTGCGGCGCGTGTCTTCGTCGCCTTCGTAACGGCCCCAGTACGGTTCGGCGGGGTTGTTGAGCAACTGCCCGTGTGCCGCGTGAATCGGAAGATGTGGCGTGACGGGCAGGGGCGCGAGTGAACGCAGCGCGCCGGGCACGACGAGGTGATGCAGCGCGGCATCGACACAACGCTGCGCGCGTTCGCCGGTCAACAAGCCCAGCGTCACCGCGATGAGACAGTTCGATCGCAGCGCGTTGTCCGGCGTCGCGTGTTCGGCTGATTCGCCGGGGCGCGCGATGAGCTGGTCCGCGAGGTGGCCGGGTTCTTCCAGCCAGAAGTATTTCACGAACGATGCCTCGGCGCGTTCCGCCAGCGCGGCCCACGTTTCGCCTTCGGACGCCGCGCCGATGCGCGCGAGCTGGCGCAGCAGGCGAATCCACAGCGCTTGAATCTCCACGGGGTAACCTTCGCGGGGTGTGCCGGCAGGATAGTTCGTGTCCATCCACGTGAAGTGGCTCGGGCTCCAGATCAACGCCGACGCTGGATCCATGCGGATGCCGTTCGGCGTGCCGTCGCGATAGCCGGTGGCGATGCCGCGCAGAACGCCCGCGATGGTGCGGCTGCGCGAGTCCACGATGTCCGAGTAAACAGAGATGGCGGGGCGTGATTCCCGGTTCGTGATTCGTGATTCAACGGCGGCCAGTTCCTCGCAGACCACGCCGTACCATAGCGGTGCATCCGTGGTGTCGCGGTTCGAGGCGTCCTCGCCGTGAATGATGTTCGGCAGCGTGCCGCGATCTTCAAACCGGCCGAAGACTTCGAGCAGTTGCTTCACCTCATCCACCATGCCGGCGGCGAGCAACCCGCGCGCGGCGATGAGCGAATCGCGGCCCCAGTCGAGGAACCACGGGTAGCCGGCGATGACGGTCTTGCCTTGTGCGCGTTGCACGACGAAGGCGCGCAGGCCGAGGGCGAGCTGCCGCGCGAAGTCATCGCCCGGAGCCACGCTGGCTTTGCGAAGGATCTCGTCGTTCGCGGCACGACGGCGGGTGATGAAGCTGGAGATCTCTTCGGCGGTCGGGTCGATGGATTCCGCGGTGACGGCGAGCGTCACGCTCTTTCCCTTGGCGAGCGGCAGTTCAAACCAGCCGGGGCTGAACGTGTCGCCCTGGCCGGTCTGGCCACGCGTGGCCTCGACCGGATGCGCGACGGCATCGCACCATTCCGGCTGCGCATGATATGCGCCGCCATCGGCGAACACGCGCAGATGACGATCCGTGGCGGGCGTGAACTCGAAGCCCGAGTCGTGCGCGAGGTTGCGGGTGTGCGACTGGAAGTGATGCTCCGCGCCGCTGTTGTGATGAGTCTCGCTGTGGAAGCTGCGGTCCTCGATGTCCACGCGGACGATGAGCGAGACGCGGCATTCTGGCGCGAGATCGTGGCCGAACGGAACCGCAGCCGCGGGACGCTCGAAGTGGAGCACGGTGGTGTTCTGGCCGTCGAGCATGTCGGCGGTGAGGACTATTTCCACGGCGCGATCATTGCCCGCGCTCGCGACGAAGCGCCAGCGAGCGGGCGGACCGGGCGTGAACTCGACGAGATTCTGCGCGTCCAGCGCGGTGATGAAGCCGTCGGCGTTCACCCACACTCGCGCGCGCTTGGCGAAGACGTGGCGATCCACGGGAACGGTGGGATGCAGATTCGCGCCGAGCAGGCAGTCGTACTTGGACTGGATGCGGCCGAGGTCCACGCAGAGCCGCGCCATGCCGCCGCGATTGTTGGTGAGCAAAACAATGGAACCTGGAACTCGGAACTCAGAACTCGGAACAACGGACGACAGGCTGACGAACCGAACTTTCGCCTGCACGTGCGGCTGTTCGGAGGCGTAGCGTTCGAGGCTGAGTTCAGCATCGCCGCCGGCCTGGCCGGGAACGAAAGAGGCGATGTGACATTCGCCGACCTGGATGGATGAGACGTGTCGCGACGGAGTGCCATCGGCGGACTTGAGCACGGCGCGGAAGGGCGCGTCGTCTTTGATGAGCAACCAATGTTCGCACGGCACCACGGTGACGCGGCGGGCGGCGGGCAAGTCCCAGGTGACGACCGGCGGAAAATGCTGTTCCTTGCGCGTCTTCTGCAATGCGGCGAGGACGTCTTCCTTCACCAGCGCTGGATCGAGATTGCTGACGGCGGTGAGAAATTCCTTCGGGCCAGCTTCAACCAGCGCCGCCATCTTCTGCCAGTCGAACGGGCTGATGTCGCGCACGGCGATGCGGCGGCTGATCATCGTGATGGCCCACGCGGACTGCGCGTGCGCCTCGCGATAACGATCACCGCCCAAGCCTTTCGGCACGAGCGAGGGCGCGAGGCAGAAGCATTCGCCGCCTTGCAGCAGGAACTCAATTTTGCCGTCCGGCGTATCCTTGATGGAGGGCGCGGCTTGGCCGAGCAGATCGGTTTTCGGCGAGCCCAGGGCTTCGAAGACCTTGCGTTCGAGAGAGAGCAATCGCGGCGTGTTGAGGTCGGTGTTCACGAGCACGATGACGCGGTCGAGCGTTTCGCTTGAGATGCGGCTCAAGGCGAAGACGTAGTCATCCTCGGAGCTCAGGCGTGTGAGCGTGGCGTTGTCGAAGAAACAGGGATGCTC
>CAMCCU010000340.1 GCA_945872975.1 Pedosphaera parvula Ellin514 | reverse complement strand
GTCAGGTTGTCAGGCATTTCGTTCAAAGCGGGGACGGTAGCAAAGCCGCGCCGGACGAGCGAACGAAATTAGGAGGGATACGCTTCCCATCAAATCTCACTGGCCTCCCGAAAGGCTCGTTGTATAATCAGCCCGACATGGAA
The DNA here is from genome assembly GCA_945872975.1 of Pedosphaera parvula Ellin514. Classification (GTDB taxonomy): domain Bacteria; phylum Verrucomicrobiota; class Verrucomicrobiia; order Limisphaerales; family JADJPG01; genus JADJPG01. Next base: position 6,174 of record CAMCCU010000340.1, on the reverse strand, counting down.
ATTTTTATTAAGATTTTGCACGCCGCCGTCGAGGGCCACGCCTCCGATCTCCACATGAAAGTCGGCCACCCGGTGACGCTCCGCATCAACCGCCAGCTCATCACCGTCGATGCGCCGCTCCCCACCGACGCGTGGTTCGAGACCGTTCTCGCGCAGATTGTCCCCAGCCATCTCAAGGCCGCCCTAGACAAGGATCGCGAAGTGGACTTCTCCTACTTCGTCCACGGGATCGGCCGCTTCCGCACGAACGTCTTTCAGCAAGGCGGCAAATGGGCCATGGCCATGCGCCATGTGAAGAGCCAGGTGCCGAACTTCGAGACCCTCGGCCTCGTGCCCATCTGCCGGGAAATCGCCGAGTCCGAGCGCGGCATCGTGCTGCTGGCCGGCACCACTGGCAGCGGCAAATCCACCACGCTCGCCGCCATGATCGAACACGTGAACGAGAATTCCAAAAAGCACATCGTCACGCTCGAAGACCCGATCGAATATCAGTTCGAGGACAACCAGTCGGTCATCGAACAGCGCGAAGTCGGCCTCGACACGCTATCCTTTCAGCGCGGCCTCAAGAGCGTGCTGCGCCAGGACCCGGACATCATCATGGTCGGCGAAATGCGCGACTCGATCAGCATCCAGGCCGCCATCAGCGCGGCGGACACCGGCCATCTCGTCCTCTCCACCATCCACACCACGAACGCCGCCACCTCTGTCGGGCGCATCCTCGACTTCTTCCCGGCGGAAGAGCGCGACACCGTGCGCCGCCAGCTTTCCTCGACGCTGCGCGCCGTCATCTGCCAGCGCATGGTGCCGACCATCGAAGGCAAAATGATGCCCGCGCAGGAGATCATGCTTAACTCGCCGGTCATCCGGAAGATGATCGAGGAGAACCGGCTGGAGAAGCTGTCCGCCGCGATTGAAACCGGCCGCGACGACGGGATGCAGAGCTTCAATCAGGCGCTCTACGATCTGGTGAAGGCGAACCGCATCACCAAGGAAGCTGCGCTGGAAAAAGCGACCAACGCGCAGGCGCTGGAGATGATGTTCCAGGGAATCTTCCTCACGACGGGCAGCAGGATTTTGGGGTGATAGGCGGCCGACCGCATCATGACTTCGATTCTCTTGCCCATTTTCATCATCGGGGTGTGGGCATTTTGGATTCTTGCCTGTGCTTTGCAACATGCCGCCAGAGGTGATGGCGGAGGTACGTCAATCCTTCCCGGCTTCCCCCTTTTCCCGCTTGCTGCTTGGGGGTTGGCGGCACTCCTTGATTGGTTTAGCGATGAATGGGGGCTCAGAATTGTTGGCGGCTTCCACGTCTTGCTGTTCGCTGGGTTCCTCGTTTCTTCGGCCAGATCGCTTTACGTCATTCGCCAGAACAAAAGGAATACAGCAGTGCAGAAAGCACCGGCTGCAAGTCCTAAAAGTCACGCCGAGCTATAGCTCGATCATCGCCACCCGTCCTTCCGTGAATCCCAACGGGACGCATGATGGTTTCGATAAATAAGGAGATTGTTGAGGTTTTGTAAAACGGTTGCCAGTCGGTTGACAGTTGCATCGCTATACGACAGTATCGGAGGCAATGAAAGCGCCCAAGCAAAGATTCAGGATTTTGCCCTATACCAATCCGAGGACGGAGACGGCGAGCTGGCGGGTCACGGGGACGCGCCGGAATGGGGAACGGATTCGGGAGAATTTCGCGGACGCACCGGAGGCGCAGTATCGGCACACGGAACTGGAGGCGGAGTTTCATGCGACGAACGGGGTTGCCGCGCTGCGGGCGACGCGGCTGACGGATGAACAGGTCGGGATTGCGGAGGCGGCGTTCAAGCGCATGGAGCGGGATGAGGATTTGTTGACGGCGGTGGACCATTGGCTGCGGACGGGCAAGCCGGCCACGATCAAGGAGTCGCCGCGATTGGATGAGGCGTTGAAGGCGTACGAAGAATGGCTGGAGACGACTACGGATCTGCGTCCGATTACGAAGGGGCATCTGCGGCGGCGGGTGGGGCATTTCGTGCGCAACGTGGCGAATGTGCGCGTGACGGATGTGCAGCCGGATCACATCGAGAAATATCTGGCGCACCGGAACGTGTCGGCGAACACCAAGGACGCCAATTGTCGGGCGCTTTCGAGTTTCTTCACCTGGTGCATGAAGGGGAAACGGCATTGGGCGATTAACAATCCGTGTTACGCGGTGGAGATCGAGGGATTGACGTCGGACGACGACCGGGAGCCGGTGGTGCTGGCGGTGAAGGAATGTGCAGCGCTGTTGCGGGCGGCGGAACAATTTGAGAACGGGCGGCTGGTGCCATACGTGGCGCTCTGCCTGTTTGGCGGGTTGCGGCCGTTTGAGACGGCTCGGCTGACGTGGGAGCAGGTGAATCTGGTGGATGGGGAGATTCGTTTGAAGGGGACGCAGACGAAGACGGGCAAGGGTCGGATTGTGGCGATTGAGAAGACGTTGAAGGCGTGGTTGAGCCGGTATCGCAAGAGTGGCGAGATTTACTGTTCGACGTATGATCTCGAACTGAAAAACCTGCGGGCCAGCATTGGGTATGGGGCACCAACGAAGGTAAAACCGGACCTGAAGCCTTGGGTGCCGGATGTGTTGCGGCACACGGCGATCTCGCATTATTTCCGGGCGACGGGCAGCTACGGGCGGACGGCAGAGCAGTTCGGCAATTCGGAGGCGATCATCAAGAAGCATTACCAGGGACGGGTGAGCAGCGAGGACACGAAGCAGTTTTATGCACTCAAGCCACAAGCGCGATCGTTGTAGGAGCCGGTGCGGACAACTGATTTTCGTGGAGAAGGAAAAGTTTTCTGCCTGGACCGTATTTGTCCCACCGGGTCTGGCAAAGTGGAGGAATGAAAGAGAAACCGGTTCAACTTGAAACGGATGGCGCGAAGGCTTCAGGAATCAAGCTGCGGAGTGATTACCGCGAAGAGGAGGCGTTTGAATACTGGCCTCGTCCGTCGGAGCTGCAACTGGCGGAACTGGCGGCGCGGTCGGCGCGGACGCCGGTGATTGACCCAAAGCAACTGGTCAGTGAAGCGTGGGCGATCTACCAGGAGAGTTGCCGGGTGATCCGGGAGGATCACAAGCATGTCACCCAGTTCTTCGAGGCTGAAGGAACCGAGATGCCGGAGGCCGAGATGCACCCCTCGTTGTCGCTACCGGTGCCCAAGAGTTATCCGGTGCCCTACAAGGAGGTGGAGCTGTTGTTGCTGCCGAAGCTGAAAGGGCGCACGGGCGACCGGGCGCAGGTGATGCGTGGGTTTTTGTTTGCCGACTACGCCCACAGCAAGATGGAGGAGATGCAGTCGGCAAATGGGGGATCTATCGTCAGTCCGGTGGGCGATCAATTGAAGCGGCTGCAGGACGAGTTCAAGGAGGAGGTGCCGGAGATCTTCGCGCAATTGCGCCGGATGAAGTTCGACCAGGAATACTTCGCCCGGTTCGCGGAGGAATTCCTGACGTGGTATCAGCAGCGCGAGAGCTTCACGAAAAGCTGGGCACGGTCGCACAATGCGCGCCGTGGCTGGGAAAAGCGGCGGCAGGAGAAGAAGGCCAAGACCGGAGCCCGACCCAAGTTTGGAATACTTCGCCAAATCGTGGAATCGGCGGCGCACCCTCTTGACGGGAGCAAGGGACGGGAAAAAGCGTAATTCGCATCGGCGAGTCGCGTTTTGCATCGCGGCGAAGACGGGAAATGGTGTTTAGCATCGCGACGGGTTCAAGCCGTCGCGATTTGCATTTCAGGAGTCGGTGATTGGCATGGCGGGGCCAACCAGGAGCAATTGGGGCGTTTGCTAAAGATTGGGGATGCAGAAGAAATTCAATGCGACCGCCCGTCTCGCCTCGCTCGACGGGTTGTTGGAAACGATCATCCCGGCCTTTCTGAACCCGGCACCTTCCCGCGAGACTTTGCGCGAGTGGTTTGATGCGGGGCGGATTCCGCGGTTCAAGGCCAATCCCACGGCCAGACGCGGTGGTGGGCCGGTTTACTACTCGGTGGCAGCGGTGGAGAAATTTCTCCAGAGCCGCACGCTTCCGTGCCGGTTGCCGTCGGGGTTTCCGGCGACGCGAGCCATCGTGAAGCCTGATTCAACCCAGTGAGGCAGCCATGACTGGAATCTCGCTAAACCAGATCATCGGCGACCACGACTTGTGCGCGTGGCAGCCAGTGAGGGGAATCGTCTGGGTGCAAACCCGTCACCCGAAACACGCGCAGCGCATGGCTCGGCGTAGCGACTCGAAGCTGGTCGTCGTGGGCGTGACGGGTGGTTACCTCAAGACGTTTGAGTTCGCCAGGCCGATGTCGTGGGCGGTCCGGTTGCTGGCGCGTTACACGGGCAACGAAGCCGTCACTAATGCGCGATTAAATCGCGCCGCTGGCTCGCTGGGGCATCCTGACTTGAAAGGCTGAACCTTCGGACGCATGGACACTCTTGATCGAGCGCGGCGGTATCTGGCGAGATTGCCCGTGGCGGTGAGCGGACAGGGAGGGCACAAGGCGACGTTTCGCGCGGCGTGCGCATTGGTGCAGGGCTTTGCCTTGGCCGAGACAGACGCCCTGTCACTGCTTCAAGAATGGAACTCGAGTTGTCAGCCGCCGTGGTCGGAAAACGATCTTCGGCACAAGTTGGCTTCGGCGATGGCTCCGACTGGCAACCGGGCTCGGGGCCATCTGATCAAAGGCGGGCAGAAGCCAGGCAGCAAATCGGAAGCACGGGTGAAGAGAGTCATTGTGTCCGCTAGAGTGGAACGGGAAAAACCCAAGTTTCGCGAGGAGACACTGAAGCGCATCGCGGCGCTGGTCACGGGCGTGGACGAACAGTTCGTGAAAGATCATTCGCCGCTGTCACCGGAATGCCGGACACCGGCGTGGTTTTTGATGCAGTTGTATCGGCCCGGCGAATCCGTGCTGGTGTTTGACGACTTCAAGTCACAAGGCCGGCATGTGTGTCATCTGGACGATCAACAAGGCGGTGCCGATTGCCTCGACCATCTGGTCAACGGTTGTCGTGACGGTGTGTGGTTCCTGTGCAACCCGGTGGATGGGAAGTTTCATCCCAATCCGCGCCTGGGCGGGAAGCACTCGCGGCGCAGCGAGGAATCAGTGACGTCGTGGCGGTATCTGGTGCTGGAATCCGATGTCGCGGAGCCCGCGCACTGGCTGGCGGCGCTGGTGCAAATGCCATTGCGGATCGCGGCCATCTATACATCCGGCGGGCACAGCATCCATGCACTCGTGCGACTGGACGCGACCAGCAAGGCGGATTGGGATGCCAGGGCGCGCCGACTCAAGCCGCTCATGACGGTGCTCGGTGCCGACCCGGCGGCGATCACAGCGGTTCGATTGACGCGGTTGCCTGGATGTTTTCGCGGGCAGGATGGACCGCCAAAGGATCATCGGGCTATCAAGCGGCCGGTCGATGAGCCGTTGCGATTCGATGGACGCGGCGATCCGATCTGGTTGCCGGAAACCGTTGTCGCGCCAGCCAGTCCATGGACCGGCGGCAACCTTCAGGAATTGCTTTACCTCAACCCCAATCCGGACGGCCAACCGATTTGTCAAAAGCCAGCGCGCCTGGAGATTCAAGCGCGCCCGGTGGCAAAAGTTCGTGCCGACCACATGGACACTGCCGCATGACGACACCCAATCCTGCATCGCCCGTTCAGGAAGCCGACGAACAACTCGATCAGTTCGAACAATGGGCGGAGGAGAACGCAGTCGAAAGCGGCGCCGAAGCCGCGAACACACCGGCACCCGTCATCGCACGTTTGCTTTCCGAACTCGTGCGCTTCCGCGACAACGATCCGAATGAACTCCTGCGTTCCCGCTACCTCTGTCGCGGCGGTGGACTGTTGCTGGTCGGTCCGACGGGCATCGGGAAAAGTTCACTCTCGATGCAGTTGATGCTCTCGTGGGCGCTCGGACGCAGCGCGTTTGGCATTCAACCGGCGCGCCCGATCAAGTCCCTGCTCATCCAGGCGGAGAACGACGATGGCGATCTCGCGGAAATGCGCGACGGCGTGCGCACCGGGTTGAAGCTGTGTGAGGCCGACGCCGAGGCGGCGTTTGGGAACATCGTTGTCGCGCGCGTGGACACGCAGAGCGGCGAGGAGTTCTTCAAGGAAACCGTGGGACCGTTGTTGCGCGAGCATCGACC
>CAMCCU010000339.1 GCA_945872975.1 Pedosphaera parvula Ellin514 | reverse complement strand
AAGGTGGTCACGTCCGGCGGCGTGCCGGTCTCCAATGTCTCGGTCACCGGCAGTTTCAGCGGCGCCATCAACGATGGCCCTCTCTCGGGTGACTCCAACAATGCCGGAGACGCCCCGATCACCTCCCTCTCGAGAATCCAGAACGGGACGGTGACCTTCACCGTCACCGGCATCAACGCGTATGGGACCAAGCTCTATACGCCAGCCTCCAACGTCGTCACCTCCGCCACCATTACTCGCTGACAACGTGGAGAACCACGGATGCTGATTGCCGGCTGACGCCCGAGGTGATTGCGCGAAACGTGCGGTGAACGGCTCCGCGGGCCATTGGCGTGGTCTCTCTCAACCGGCACCGCACAGTCCTTAACGTTCACCCAGAAGTCTCGTACCCCTTCGCATGAGCAAGTGGACCGTCGGTGTCACCCCTGATTCGCCAAAGTGCGTTTGCCTCCGCTCCCGCGACCATGCACAATTGCGGTCGCGATGAACACCGCCCGCATCCTGGTCATTGAAGACGACACGCGCTCCGCGCAGTCACTGGAGAAGCTGCTCAAGTCGCAGGGCTACGCCGTCACGCTCTGCCATCGCGGCGACGAGGGTTTCGCACTTGCGACGGACGAAGACTTCGCGCTCGTCATCACGGATTTCCGCATGCCGGGAGTCGATGGGCTTGAACTCATCCGCCAGCTCCACGCGGTGAAGCCGCGCCTGCCGATGGTGTTGATGACCGCCTTCGGCACGACCGAGACGGCCATCGAAGCCACCAAGCACGGCGCGTTTGAATACATCCTCAAGCCGTTCGATATCGCCGAGATGCTCGAGGTGGTGAAGCGCGCGGTGGCCAGTTCACGCCTGATGAGTGAACGGGTCGAACTCGGCGCCGCGTCCGATCTGCCGACAGCGCAGGCCATCGTGGGCAACAGCCGCGCGATGCAGACGGTTTACAAGGAGATTGGCCAGGTGGCGACGACGGCGGCGACGGTGCTCATCCGGGGCGAGACGGGCACGGGCAAGGAACTCGTAGCGCGCGCCATCTATCAGCACAGCGATCGCAGCGCGAAGCCCTTCATCGCGGTGAACTGCGCGGCGATTCCTGAGACGCTGCTGGAGAGTGAATTGTTCGGCCACGAGCGCGGCGCGTTCACGGGCGCGGACGCGCGGCGCATCGGTCGCTTCGAGCAGGCGCATCAGGGCACGCTGTTCCTCGACGAGATTGGCGACATGAGCGCCTTCACGCAGGCGAAGCTGTTGCGCGTGCTGCAGGACAAAGTTATCCAGCGTGTCGGCGGCAAGGAGAACATCCCCGTGGATGTGCGCATCGTCGCCGCCACGCATCGCGATCTGGAACGGGCGATTGCGGAGAAGCTGTTTCGCGAAGACCTCTACTATCGTCTTGGGGCCGTGGTCATCAAACTCCCGCCCTTGCGCGAACGCGCCGAGGACATTCCCGCGCTAGCCGGCTATTTTCTCCGGCGCTTCCGCGAGGAGCTGAAGCTAACCGATGCCTCCCTCCAACCCGACGCGCTGGTCTGGCTGCAAGAGCAGCGCTGGCCGGGCAACGTGCGGCAGTTCGAGAACGTCATCCGTCAGGGACTGCTCGCCTCGCGCGGATTTCCCATCAGCCGCGAGGTGATCGAAAGCGTGTTCGCCAAGGGCGGCGACACCACGCTGATCAACAAGCCCGAAGGCGGCGGCGCACTGGAAGCATTGATGGACAGCCTGCTCGCGGAAGCGAAGGCCGGAGCCGACATCGACGTTCACGCGAAGGTGTTCGAAGCGATGGAGCGCGAGCTGTTCACCCGCGCCATCAAGCTCGCGCAAGGCAACCAGGCGAAGGCGGCGCGCTGGCTCAAGATGTCCCGCCAGACCGTGCGCGAGAAGCTCCAGCACTTCGGCCTGAAGGCGGAAGCGGGCGAAGACGGAGGGAGCTGAACACTGGCAATCAGCCAGCCACCGTTGGCCAGCGGCTGGCCAGCTCAGAGCGGGCTTCGAGACGTCGGAGCCGGGTTTCCTTGGGGTTTTGGAGGGAGTTACCTGTTGATGGATTGGCACCGCGATTGCAATAGGAGGATGTTGATTGAGTCACGACTATGATAATCATCTTCATCCATCGCGGTCTGCGGCCAGATAGTGAATTGGAGGAGCACGCCTGCGAAAGGCTCGAACGGCTGGCGGAACTGATGCCCATCGAGGTGGCGGAATTCACGCTGGAGCGTAGTGGTCCAGACGGTTCGTTGTTCACGGCACGAATCCATCTCGCGACGGCGGGGCACGACTATTCCGCAGAGAGCCGGGACCAAACGAAGGTTGGGGCCATCGAACAGGTAATGGCGAAGCTCTCGATCCAGTTCCACCAATCCAGCCGCGGTTTGGCACCGGGAAGATCGAACCCGCGAGCAGCGAAGGCAACAGCTTCGTCGTGGAATCAATCCCTGTTGTTCGCAGCCACCTAGACGACGATTCCCTGGAAAAGACAATGCTCGCGTCAAAAGCGCATCAGGAAGCGAAGCCCTACGGGAACGGTGATGAACCAATCATGATCCAGTTCGTCAAACAACTCACTCAGTCCAACACGTTTCGAACGGTCATCATCGCGGTGATCGTGCTGGCTGGCGTGCTTGCGGGATTGGAAACCAACGCGTCACTTGCCGCCGAGCACGCAACGTTGCTGCATAATTTGAATCTCGCCGTAGTCGGCATCTTCCTCGTCGAGATCGCGCTAAAACTCATCGCGCACGGACGGCGACCGCTGGACTACTTCCGTGATGGCTGGAATATTTTCGACTGCGTCATCGTTGCCTTCTGTCTGTTGCCGGTGGCCGGCCCTTTCGCTGCGGTGATCCGGCTGGCTCGCGTGTTACGTCTGCTCCGGCTGGTCAGCGCCCTGCCCAAACTGCAACTGCTCGTCGGCGCGCTGCTCAAGAGCCTGTCCGCGATGGGCTATGTCAGCATTCTGCTGGCGCTGCTGTTTTACATCTACGCTGTGGCAGGAGTGAACCTCTTCGGGAAAACCGACCCGGATCATTTCGGGTCGCTCGGCTCGGCGCTGCTCTCGTTGTTCCGTATCGTCACTCTCGACAACTGGGCCGACATCTACTTCGCCCAGGCGGCTCACGTTCCCGAGGTCAAGGTGGCGTCCTACTTCGCAACCTTCATCGTGTTCGGCACGATGATCATCTTGAATCTGTTCATCGGCATCATCCTCAACAGCATGTCCGAGGCACATGCCGAGCAGGCTCTCGAGACAGCCACGGCCGCCGAAGCCAACACGCCGACCCAAGGCGTGCTCGCCCGCCTCGACCACACCACCAAACAACTGGCCGAACTGCAAACCGTGCTGGTCGGACTGCGTAAAGAGCTAGAAGCCGGACACACGCCCCCCGTCGCCGAAACCAACTCCTCATGCCCATCGAACCCGTCATCGCCCTCAACCCCATCGCCGACGTTGTCGTCCTGCCGCGCGTGCTGAAGCGCACCTTGTCGAGCCAGCTCGCCAGGCTGGCCGCCAGGTTTGTGGACCGCCCCGTTCGGCTCGGTGAGCTGACCGACGTGCTGCAACTGCGCGGCTACAATGCCCTGCTGCTGTTCCTCGCGTTCCCGTTTGTGACACCCATACCATTGCCCGGAGTTTCCACGGCGTTCGGGCTCGTGATTGCCCTGCTGGGAATACGGATGGTTCTCGGACAGCGGCCCTGGCTGCCGGAACGCGTCACGTCCCACGTTCTTCCTGCACGCTTCCTGCCGAAGCTGCTGCTGGCCGCGAGTCGCGGGTTCGGTCGATTGGAGAAGCTGCTGAAGCCGCGCCTGCTCTATCCCGAGTTTCCCGCCGTCTTTCAACGCGCCAGCGGTGTGATCATTGTCATCTGTGGACTCCTTCTCTTGCTGCCGCTGCCCGTGCCGTTCAGCAACGCCTTTCCCGCCTTCACCATCATCCTGCTTGCTGCGGCCGGACTGGAACGCGATGGCGCGGTGTTCATCGCCGGCTGTGTGCAGTTCATTTTCTGCCTCTGCTTCTTTGCCGCGCTCTGCTTTGGCGGCTGTGAAGTCTGGCAGCGCCTCTTCAACTGATGAAACACCCATGAAGAAAACAGTTTTTCTCACCCTCCTGATCGCTGTCGTGTATGCGTTGCACCAGGATTTCTGGAACTGGAACAAAGCCGAACCGCTGCTCTTCGGCTTCATGCCCATTGGCCTCGCGTATCATGCCGCCTATTCGTTCGCAGCGGCCGCGTTGATGTGGGTTTTCGTGAAGTTCGCCTGGCCCGCCCATCTGGAAACGGTTGAACCGTATCGCCAGGACAACAAGGTGGAGGTCAAGCGGTGATCCCCGCCCTCGTCGTCTTCGCTTATCTCGCCGTCATCCTCTACATCGGGATCTTTGCCTTCCGCAAAGGCAAGGCCACCGGAGAAGATTACTTCGTGGCCAGCCGCTCGCTCGGGCCTTACGTGTTTCTGCTCTCCCTCTTCGGCACGAACATGACGGCCTTCGCGATTCTCGGCAGCTCGGGTCTCGCCTACCAGCGCGGCATCGGCGTTTACGGACTGATGGCGTCGGCGTCGGGAATCGTTATTCCCCTCTGCATCTTTTTCATCGGGACGCGGCTCTGGGCCTTGGGCAAACGCTTCGGGCACATGACGCAGGTGCAGTTCTTCCGCGACCGTTGGGAATGTTCCTTCATTGGCACCGTCCTCTTCGCGCTGACCGCTGCGATGCTCGTGCCCTACATCATCATCGGGATGATGGGCGGCGGCCACACGCTGGAAACGTTGACCACGGTGAAGGACGCGGCCGGCAATCCCGTGATGATGGAAGTGCTGCGCAACGGGCAGACCGTCCTAGAACCAAAACATTGGATCAGCTTCGAACTCGGCAGCGCCATCGTCGCCCTGGTGGTGATGAGCTACGTCTTCTTCGGCGGCATGAGAGGCACCGCGTGGGTGAACGCGTTCCAAACCGTGATGTTCCTCACGTTCGGCACGCTCGCCTTTGTCCTCATCGCGAAAAACCTCGGCGGCTTCGACCACATCGTCGAGCGGCTCGCGGCCAATCCGAAGACCGAGGGCCTGCTCACGCGCGCCCGCATCTCGCCGCAAGAATTCTTCAGCTACACCTTCATTCCGCTCTCGGCCATCATGTTTCCGCACATCGCCATCATGTGCATGACGGCCGAGAAGGTGACCGCGTTCAAAAAGACGGTCATCTTCTACCCGCTCTGCATCGCCGCCATCTGGCTGCCGAGCGTTTTCCTCGGCCTCGTGGCGGCGGATCAATTCCCCGGCCTCAAGCCCGGCGAGTCGGATGATGTGATTCTTCGTCTGCTGACCGCGAACACCGGCGTAGTTGTCGCAGGCTTTCTCGGCGCGGCCATCATGGCCTGCGTGATGGCGACCGACTCCCAGATTCTCGCGCTCTGCACGATGTTCACCAAAGACATCGTCTCCTACTACGCCGGCGCGAAACGCTTCAGCGAAACGACGGTCGTCTGGACTGGCCGCGGTTTCGTCGTGGCCATCACCGTCGTCGCCTACCTGATCGCGCTGGCGCTGGAGGACAAGGCGGGCATCTTCGAACTCGCGATCCGCTTTGCCTTCTCCGGCTTCGCCGCGCTGGCGCCTGTCATGTTGGCCGCGCTCTTTTGGAAGCGCAGCACCAAGTGGGGCGCGCTCGCGTCGGCTCTTTGGGTGACCGCCACGATGGCCGGCTCCTGGTATCTCTACGAAATGTCGGTTGGCATGGCGCCCAAGCCCGGCCAGCCGCTGGTGCAAATCTTCCCCGCGCTCGGCGACCTCTTCCTGCGCAGCCCGGGCAACGTTCTCGTCTATGGCTATCTTCCCGTGATGCCGATGGTGCTCGGCTCCGCGTTCGTGATGATCCTCGTCTCGCTGGTCACCAAGCCGCCGGGACGCGCGACGTTGGAGAAGTACTTTCCAAATCGGGAAGGTCGGCAAGCCAGTGCCTTGTCCGCGCCGGTTTCGAGGCCCGTAATCAACACCCCGCGAACGGACACGCGTTGAACTTCGACCGAAGGACCCCCGTGATCAAACCTTAGCCAGCCCTTTTTCAACCCATCATACCTATGATCAAACCTCTGAGCCGCCGCGCTTTCTTGACCCGCTCCAGCATCGTCACTCTCGCCTTCACCGGGCTGCATCGTTTTGTCGAAACGCCCGCGCTCGCGGCCTCCGTCGAGGATCTGGACAAGGCGCTTCAATCGGACTTCTACGGCACGATCGATCTGCCGCCCGGTTTCCGCTATGTGCTCTGCTCCGAAACGGGCGACAGGATGGACGACGGTCTGTTTGTCCCCGGCAAACACGATGGCATGGGTGCGTTTGCCGGACCG
>CAMCCU010000338.1 GCA_945872975.1 Pedosphaera parvula Ellin514 | reverse complement strand
GGGTTGCAATACAAGATGGATTTACAGGACAGCCCGGCCAGCCGCGATATTCTCGTCGAGACCGGCGGCATCCGCGTGGTCGTCGATCCCAAGAGCGCGCTCTACGTCACCGGCAGCGAGCTGGACTTCGTGGATGCTCTTCAGGACGGAGGGTTCAAGGTGAAGAATCCGAACGCTGCGACGAGTTGTTCCTGCGGCGAGAGTTTCAGCGCATGACCGATTGTTTCGCGCTGCTGGACGAGCCACGCCGTCCAGCAATCGATCTGGAGGCATTGAAGGCGAAGTTTTTCTCCCGTTCCGCTGAGTCCCATCCCGACCGCAGCCACGGCGCAGGCGAGGTTGAACGCCAGGCCGCCACCGATGGTTACGCCGCGCTGAACTCAGCTTACAATACGCTTCGCGAACCAAAGGAACGCCTCGGCCATTTGCTCGAGCTGGAACGTGGACGCAGACCCTCCGGCATCGAGTCGGTGCCTGCTGAATGGATGGACGGCTTCATGGAAGTCGGGCAGTTGTGCCGAGCCGTGGATGCCTTCCTGGCCGAGCAGTCGAAAGTCACCTCGCCCTTGCTCAAAGTGCAACGCTTTCAGCAGGCGATGGAGTGGACGGACAAGCTGAACAACGTAGTCGGATCGTTGAACGCGAAGCTGGAAACGGCCACGGGTGAATTGCAGTTGTTGAATGAAGCCTGGGAATCAGCGCCTGCTGTCGGCGACAGCGCCCGAGCGGAGACGCTTCCTCTCGATCAGCTGGAGAGCGTCTTTCGCACCGTGAGCTTCGTCTCGCGCTGGATTGCGCAACTCCGCGAGCGCGTTGTCCGGCTGGCGATTTAGTCAGTTGCTCGCCGACGCGATCAGCTCCAGCACCTTCGCCACGGCATCCTCGGCCTTCACCAGCACCAACTGTCCGCCACGGCGCTTCAATTCCACCTCACCATTGGCCAGAGATTTCTCGCCGATGCCAACGCGGATGGGGAACCCAACCAGATCAGCATCCTTGAACTTCACGCCGGGGCGGTCATCGCGATCATCGATGATCACATCCACGCCCTTGGCGCTCAGTTCCGCGTAAATCTGCTCCGCGAGTTTCATCACCGCTGTATCCGCGCCAACCATGAGCGGCGTGATGCAGACGGTGTAAGGCGCGACGAGCGTTGGCCAGATGATGCCGTCCTTGTCGTTGCATTGCTCGATGATGGCCTGGAGCGTGCGCGTGACGCCGATGCCGTAGCAGCCCATGAACGAGGCTTTGCGCGATCCGTCCTCCGCCAGGAATGTTGCGTTTAGTTTCTCGCTGTATTTCGTGCCGAGCTTGAAGACGTGGCCAACTTCAATCGCGCGCCTAATCTTCAGCGCCTTCGCGCATTTTGCGCAGGGTTCGCCCGCGCTGACGGTGCGCAGGTCGCACCACTTCGTCACCTTGATGTCGCGTTCGATGGAGACGTTGCGCAGGTGAAAACCATCTTCGTTCGCGCCGGTGGTCATGTCATTCGCACCGTGCAAACGATCGTCCGCGAGCACCGTCCAGTCTGACGGGACATTGGCGACCGCGCCCAGCGAACCGGGCATCGCGCCCAAGCTCTTGAAGTGGGCGAGGTCCGCTTCGTTCTTCACATCAGCCGGGCGCACCTGCACCGCGCCGGTCCGGGCCACGAGCTTCGTTTCGTTCAACTGGTCGTCGCCACGAATAAGGACGAGCAGCGGCTTGCTGTCGGCGATGAACACGAGCGTTTTGATCTGGCGGTTGGCAGGGACGCTGTAGGGCGCCTTGCTCAAGGCATCGATCGTGACAACTCCCGGTGTGGGAAACTTTTCAGCAGCCGCGCCGGCTTCGCGAGGAGCGGTCTTGGGAATGCCGCTGGTCGCCTTCTCGATGTTCGCCGCGTAACCGCAGGCTTCGCAATAGACGACCTCGTTCTCGCCGGTTTCCGCCGGGACCATGAACTCATGGGAATAGTTTCCGCCGATGACGCCGGTGTCCGCCTCGACCGGGAAGTTCTGCAAGCCACAGCGGTCGAAGATGCGTTTGTAGGCGTCGTACATCTTGTGATAGCTCACCATCGCCGCCTCGTCGCTCACGTCGAAGCTGTAGGCGTCCTTCATGATGAATTCCTTGGCGCGCATCAGGCCGAAGCGCGGACGGAGTTCATCGCGAAACTTCACGCAGACCTGATAGAAGTTCACGGGCATCTGGCGGTAGGAATTGATCTCCGCTGCCGCGACCGTCGTGATGACTTCCTCAGCGGTCGGGCTCATGATCCATTCCTTCTTGGCGCGATCACGCACCTTGAAGAGCACGTCCGCCGCCGTCTCGTAACGACCGGATTGACGCCAGATCTCTGGCGGCTGCAAAGCGGGCATCAATACTTCGAGAGCTCCTGTGCGATCCATTTCCTCGCGAACGATCTGCTCGACCTTGCGGAGAACGCGAAGGCCGAGCGGCAGGAAAGTGTAAAGTCCGCCCGCGAGCTTGCGGACGAGGCCAGCCCGCAACAACAGCTTGTGCGAGGTAATCTCCGCGTCAGCGGGCGTTTCTTTGAGGGTGGGAATGAAAGCTTTGGTCCAACGCATAGAATTAATTTAGATGAGGGAGAAACTGAAAAGCGCGGAAGAAGCCATCAAGACTCTCCGCGCTCCGGTTTACCACCGTGATAAAGGCAGGAGTTATTTCACCGTATTGACCAGCGGCGCGAGGCCTTGGATGCGGACTTCCAGGCGGTCGCCGCTATCAATCGCGCCAACACCGCTCGGCGTGCCGGTGAGAATCACGTCGCCAGGCAGCAGCGTCATGTTCGTCGAGATGAAGCTGACGAGGTGAAAGCAGTTAAAGATCAGCTGGCTCGTGTTCGAGTTCTGACGCAGCTGCCCGTTCTGGAACAGTTGAATGGTCAGATCATGCGGGTCGATCTTCGTTTCGACGTAAGGCCCGAGCGGCGTGAACGTGTCGAAGGACTTCGCGCGCGCCCATTGGCTCTCGGCGTTCTGAATCGTCCGGTCGCTGATGTCCTGGGACGAGGTGTAACCAAAGATGTAACGCGCCGCCGCAGCAGGCGTGACGTTGCGCACCCGGCGGCCAATGACCACCGCGAGCTCTGCCTCGAAGTCCGTGCGGTGGGTCGCGAAGGGAATCTCGACCTTCCCGCCGTCGGGAATCAAGGACGTGGGCGCCTTCAGCCAGAAGAGCGGCTCCTTCGGCAGCGGTTTGCCCGTCTCGCGTGCGTGGTCGGCGTAATTCAAGCCTACCGCGATGACCTTGGAAGGGCTCACCGGGGTCAGCGTGCGCAGACCTTTGAATGGTGTCGCCTTCTTATCAAATGAAGGAGAGCCGAAAACATCGCCGTGCAAGCGAAACAGTTCGCCGTCCACGACTTTGGCGTAAAAGATTTCGTCACCCTTCTGGAATCGTCCAATTGCTGCCATAAATGCGGGTGGAGTAGTAACACTTCGCCAAACCGTGTCGCAAGCGCAAAGTCGGAAAGAGCGTCAGTTAGACCCAAGTTCTTGAAATACCGCTGGCCCTCCACGCGGAGAATCGAGGAAACTCCGGTCGTGAGTTTGCGTCTCGAAATGTTGCAGGTCGCACGGCTGGCACCGAAGCTTCTCGGCGAGTCAGCCGAGTTGGTGCGCGCCTTTCTTTCCACCCAGCAGAATGCCGATGGCGGGTTCAAGGATCGGTCCGGCGGCAGTGATCTTTATTACACGGTGTTTGGCATCGAGGGGTTGCTCGCCTTGCAGGCACCGCTGCCGGCGGGCCGGATCGAGGGTTACTTGGAGAGCTTCGACTGTGGTGAGACGCTGGACTTTGTTCACCTCTGTTGCCTTATCCGATGCTGGGCTGCCTTGGGGCAGGGGTGCGTGGGTGAGCGCGGGGCCAGCTGGAGCGAGCGGGTTGTGTCGCGATTGGAGATGTTTCGCTCTGGCGACGGCGGGTTCAGTATCATGGCGGGGAGTCCTTTCGGGACGGCTTATGGTGGGTTCCTCGGAGCGGCGGCGTATCAGGATCTCGGTCAACCATTGCCCGATGCCTTGCGATTGGTGCAAAGCCTGAAGTTCCTCGAAACCCCGGACGGTGCCTGGGGCAACGAGCGTGGGTTGAAGGCTGGTGCCACGAATACGACCGCCGCGATGGTCACGCTGCTTTTGCGCTTGGGAATGCCGGTCGCTCCGGCGGTTGGCGATTGGTTGCTGAAGGCAAGCCACCGTGACGGCGGATTTCTGGCCGCGCCGAACGCGCCGATTCCTGACCTGCTTTCAACGGCCACGGCGCTGCATGCCTTGGCTGGCTTGGAGCGGGACGTCTCTCGCTTGAAGGAGGGCTGCCTCGATTTCATCGACACGCTCTGGACCAATGAAGGCGGATTCCACGGCCACTGGGGCGATGACACGCTGGACTGCGAATATACCTATTATGGATTACTCGCCCTAGGGCATTTGAGTTTGTAGGGGAGGGGGCTTCGCTTTTTCAGCGAGAAGGGGGCTGAAAAAGAAAATGATTCGGGCGCAGACGCCAAGGAGGTGGGGGTTGGGGAACCCCGCTGAAGAAACGTTCTGCCGCCCGAATCAAAAACCAAGGAACCAATCTATGGAAACCAACCACAGAATTAACGTTCACAAGATGCATAATCGAACCCACCGGAGCTATGCGTACTCTTACGTATTCTCCGCTGCTCTATTACTTAATCCTATTCGTCATTATTTCGGGGCATTTCGCGGCAGTTCTTACGCCTCCGTCAGCTTTTCAAAACTCTCCTCGATGAACGTCGTGTTCTGGATGCGCGCCAGCCGGGCGTACAGGCCGTTTACTTCCAGCAATTCATCGTGCGTTCCGCGCTCGATGATCTGGCCGGCGCGCAATACGAGAATTTGGTCCGCCTTGCGAATCGTGCTCAGGCGATGCGCGATCACGAAGCTCGTGCGTCCGGTCATCAATCGTTCGAGCGCTTCCTGAATCAGTCGTTCCGTCGCGGTGTCCACGCTGGCGGTGGCTTCGTCGAGGATGAGCAGGGGCGCGCTCTTCAACAGCGCACGGGCGATGCTGACGCGTTGCTTCTCGCCGACGCTTAACTTCACGCCGCGTTCGCCGACGCGGGAATCGTATCCTTCCGACAGGCGCGTGATGAAGTCGTGGCAGTTCGCGGCTTTCGCGGCGGCGATGAGTTCAGCCTCCGTCGCGTCGAGTTTGCCGTAGAGAATGTTCTCACGCACGGTGCCGTTGAAGAGGAACGGCTCCTGGCTCACGACGCTGATGTTCGATCGCAATGATTCGAGCGAGACACGGCTGATGTCCTGACCGTCGATGGTGATGCGGCCGGACGTGGCCTCGTAGAACGCGGGCAAAAGATTGACCAGCGTGGATTTGCCCGCGCCGGTCGGGCCGACGAGCGCAATCATCTGGCCGGGCTTCGCGTGCAATGAGACATCGCGCAACACCACGCGCTCGCTGCCGTAGCCGAAGTGGACGCCTTCGTAAACCACCTCGCCGCGAATCGGGAGCCGCAACGTTTCCGAGCGACGCAGGTTGTCGGTTTCGGGCGTGGCGTCGAGGATGTCGAAGACGCGTTCGCCGGCGGCTCGAGCGGCCTGGAGCATCTGGTTCAAGCCATGGAGGCGACCGATCGGTTCGTAGAAGAGCGTGAGGAAAAAGAGGAAGCCGACGAGTTCGCCAAGCTTCATCGTGCCATCAATCACCATCCGGCCGCCAATCCAGAGGACGAGTCCGCTGCCGAGCGCGGCGGCGAAGCTCATGGCCGGCGAGTAGTTCGCCCACACGCGCATGACCCCGAGCGTGCCCTTGCGCAAATCGTCGGCGCGGCTGGCGAAACGCGCGTCCTCGTGGGATTGCTGGCCGTAGGCTTTGATCTGGCGAACACCCTGGAGGTTGTCCATGAGCAACGCGTTCATGGCGCTCGACGCCTGGCGCTGCGCGCGGTAACGACGATGCGCGGTGAGCGTGTACCAGAGCGCGCCGCCCGCGAGGATGGGCAGGGGAATCAACGCCACGGCGGCGAGTGTTGCGTTCTGGTAAAGGAGAATTCCGAGAACGCCGAACAAGCTCAACAGCGCGACGGTGCCTTGCTCCGTGCCGTCGATGAGCACGCGCTCGACCGAGTTCACGTCCTCGATAACGCGCGTCATGAGATCGCCGGAAGCGCGCTGGTCGAAGTAATTCACCGGGAGCCGTTGCAGCTGGCCGAAGACCTCACGACGCATGTCGTAGATGACATTTTGCTCGAAGATGTTGTTCACGCGGACGCGCAGGCTGTTGAAGAGATCGCGCAGCAGGAACGCGCCGAGCAGGGCGAGCATCGCGGGCGTCATCAAGTCGGGCCGCCTGCCAACGATCACGTCGTCGATGACGAA
>CAMCCU010000337.1 GCA_945872975.1 Pedosphaera parvula Ellin514 | reverse complement strand
ATGCGCAGCGACATGGCCAAGGGGCTCTCGGTGATGGCCAACGTGGCGTCGTTGTCCAATCCGTCCATGCTCGAAGATTTCGAGGCGATCCGACGCTTGAATACGAGCGAGGACGAGGAGCTCTACGCCGTGCTGACGACCAAATGATGCAGCTGCGTATGGGTATGAATCCGATGCAATCTCCCGTGTTGTTGAGCGTGGTGATTTTGACCGTCTCCATGCGAGTGGTGATGGGCCAGGCGCAGGTTCCTGCGCCGGCCGCGGCCGCGATGCGGTTTCCGTCGCTCCCGCCCACCGCTTCGCAATCGGGCATCGCCTACTTTCGCGAGTTGCTTTCGGCAAAGCCTGAAGAGCGGGAGAAACTTCTCGCAGGCAAGACTCCTGCACATCGCAAGGTTCTCGAGAGGGGGATTCGTGACTTCGAAGCGTTGCCGCCGGATGAGAGTGACACCCGATTGCGCACCATGGAGCTTCGTTACCATGTTACGACGATGTTGCGGATGCCGGCCACGAACCGAACGGAGCGCCTGAAGCTCGTCCCTGAAAATCTCCGCCCGCTGGTCGAGGATCGGCTGAAGTATTGGGACGGGCTTTCCCCGGCGGAACAGAAGGAGGCGCTGGAGAAGGAAAGCGCCACGCGCATTCTGATTGGGGTTTCCAGCCCGGGCAGCAAGGCGCGGGGGATTCCGCTGAATGGGCAGGCGTCGAACCAAGTGGTGCAAATCGAGCAGCAGTTGGTTCGCTGGCAAAGTCTCCCGGAAGCCCGGCGCGAACAGATTCAGAAGAACTTCACGACGCTATTCGAGTTCAGCGACGAGGAGAGAACCCGGACGCAACTACAGGCGCTTCCTCTCAGCCCGGACGAGCGGAAGCTGATGGAGAAGACCATTGCGGATTTCAAAAAGCTGCCCGTCGCTGCGCGAGAGTTGTGCGTCCGCAATTTCCCGAAGTTCGCCGAGCTGACTCCGCAAGAGCGCCGGCAGTTTCTCTACAACGTGCAGGAATGGGAGACGATGACGGCGGATGATCGCCAGACCTGGCGCAAGCTGGTCAGCAAGGTTCCACGCATGCCGCCGCTTCCTCCAGGTCTTGGCCAGCCTCCTTTGCCCAAGCGAGCGGCGGGCTTGCCTGCGACGACCAATCGCTGACCGGCAAGCTGGCAGGGTTAATCACGCACTTGTCACGGTTTCTCCGCACGCCTACGCTGCGCTGACGCGTGCAACAAATCGCCTTTCAAATCGGTTCCTTCACCATCCATTGGTATGGCGTCCTGCTGGCCGTGGGCATGCTCATCGGCTTGTGGACGGCGAGTCGCCGGGGGATGCGTGACAAGATTTCTCCCGAGAAAATCTTCGATGCCGGGGCGTGGCTGATCATCGGGGCAATCGTCGGTGCCCGTGCTCTCTACGTCGTTTCGTATTGGGATCGATTGTTCAAAGATCCTCTCTACCCGAACGTGCCGTGGACGGAGATCTTCATGATCCAGCGGGGAGGGTTGGTGTATTACGGCGGGCTGATTGGCGGGACGCTTGCCGGGCTGCTCTACGTTTGGAAGAGCAAGCTGCCGCTGTGGAAGTTCGCCGACGCACTCGCGCCCAGCATCGCGCTGGGCTATGTGCCGGGTCGTCTCGGTTGCCTGATGAATGGTTGCTGCTTTGGACGCGAGACTGGTGTGCCGTGGGCGATTCATTTCCCGAAGGAGCACGAGACGCACGGGCTTGGAGTTCACCCCACGCAAGTCTATGATTCTCTCCTCAATCTCGGGCTTTACGTTGGCCTCGCCTTGCTCCATCGGCGCAAGAATTTTGATGGCCAGGTGTTCGCTTCCTACTTCCTTTGCTACGCGGTCACTCGTTCGCTAGTGGAAACCTTTCGTGGAGATTATCCGCCGCAGCAATACCTCGGCGGAGTCGTCACGCCCGCGCATCTCGTGAGCATCCTGATCTTCTCCGTCGGTGCGGGGCTCTATTGGAAACTCCGCCAGCAGAAACCTGCGCGAGCGGCCTGAGCGCAATGGCCTCTTCTCCGTCTCATCGAGCCGCACCGCTGTTTTTAGTCGGGCCGACCGCCGTGGGCAAATCGGAAGTCGCGCTTCTGCTTGGCGAAAAACTGGGTGGGGAAATCATTTCCGCCGACTCCATGCAGGTCTATCGCGGTCTCGACATCGGCACCGCCAAGCCGTCTTCCTCCGAGCGAGCTAGGGTTTCGCATCACTTGCTCGACCTCGTTCCGCTCACCGAACCTTTCGATGCCGGCAAGTTCGTCGCGCTGGCGCAGGACGCGGTTCAAGAGATTCAAGCGCGCGGTCGCCTGCCAATTTTCTGCGGCGGAACCGGGCTTTACGTGAAGGCATTCCTCGACGGACTCGGTGAAGCGCCACCGGGCGATCCGGTGGTGCGCGCGGAACTGGAGGCGACGCCTGTTGCGGAATTGCTCCGCGAATTGTCTGAGCGCGATCCGGTGACATTCGATCGGATCGACCAGCAGAATTTCCGGCGCGTGGTCCGCGCTCTGGAAGTAATTAGACTCACCGGCAAGCCGTTCTCCGCCCAACGCGCGGACTGGCGCAGCAGCGCAGCATCAAGCTCGTTGGCCCAATCACCGCGCATCATCGGCCTGAAGCGTGGGACTGAAGACTTGCGCGCACGAATCGATGCGCGTGTGGACCAGATGTTCGCGCAAGGATTGGTCGCGGAAACGAAAGCGCTCCTCGACTGCGGCCTCGCGGAGAACCGCATCGCCATGCAGGCGATTGGCTACCGGCAGGTGGCGGAGCATTTGCGAGGGGAGCGTTCGCTCGTGGAGACCATCGCGCTCGTGAAGATCCGCACGCGCCAGTTTGCCAAGCGGCAGATGACCTGGTTCCGGCGACAGTTGCCGGTGACGTGGCTGGAAGTGCGGGCAGACGAACCGGCGTTAGAGATCGCTGGGAGGGTCATGGCCGGCTTACTTCCTCTGCCACCAAAGCTTTAGTTCGAGCCCCGTGCGATTCGCGTACGAACGCGGCACCCAGCCCTGTTTGAGTTCGAAGTGCGGGAGAAAGCGCTCCATCAACTCCTCCTGCGTCACGCCGAAGGGCGGGCCCTGCTCATCGCGGATCATGTAGTGAATCGCGAGCAACTGGCCGCCCGGCTTGAGCCAGCGCAGCACCGCCTTCACGTAATCATCGCGGCGCGACGGATCGATGGCGCAGAAGAGCGTGTGCTCGAACAACCAGTCGAATTGCGTCGGTGGTGCGTCCGCGAGGAAATCGGATTGAGCGAATGCAGCGGTGAGACCCGCTTGCGCCGTCTTCTCGCAGCACAAACGAATTGCCGACGGCGCGAGATCAAATCCTGACACGTCGAAGCCTGCCTTTGCCCAGACCCGCGCGTCATGTCCGGTGCCGCAGCCAGGGACGGCGACGGTGCCGCGCGGCAGTTCGGGATGCGCCGCGAGAAAGTCCACCAAGCCGGGGGAGGGTTCGCCTTTCTCCCAAGGCATGTCGCCGCTCTGATACCGGCCTTCCCAATCTGTGGAGCTCATTTCGCGCGCGTTTGGTAAGTTTTGGAATGCCCCGTCGCCGGAATGCTCACCGTGTAGCTCTTGCCGGAGGCTGCGACTGACAGCTTGATGTGGTGGCCTTCGCATTTCTCCGGAAAGTTCGCGATGAATTCGTCCGCCGTGTTGTTGATGTCATCGGCGCGAACGTTCTTGTGAACTTGATACATGGCCTGGATGCCGGGCGATGACTTCAGCGTGTCCACCGTGGATTTCGCCGTGCCCTTGCGGGGACCGTTGTTCATGACGGAGACGGTGGGCGCGAGGCTGTGAACGAGCAACGGGTTGCTGCTCACATCGAGCCCGTGATGATTCACCTGATACACATCCACCTGGCCTACGCGGTTCACCGGGCAGACCAAGGCACCCTCGGTATTCCACGTCATATCGCCGCCGTCGAAGAATCGGAACCCGCCAAACTCCAGCACCAGCGCGACGCTGTTCGCGTTGTCGGAAGTATCCTTCTCCTTCGTTGCGCCATTCTCGCACGCCGCGCCTTTTGCTGCGGATGCGGTTGCGTCGATGAATTTCTGTTTTGCCGCGACGCAGCGCAACGAAAGCTTTGGCGCGCCGCCGGTCTGGCGGAGCTTTATCTCGCCGCCCGGCGTGATGACGTTGCGGCCGTCCGCCTTGAAATCGCGATACGGCTTGATGAGCAGCGGCCAGCGCGTGTCGTTGCGGTTGCCGTCGGGATTGACCTCTGGAATCCCGTTGTCATAAACCTGCCCGATTGGAATGAGCGCCGAGATCTCCGCCGCGCCCCCGAAATGATCCGTGTGAAAATGCGTGGTCACATAGTGATCGATCTTCTTCAGCCCTGCGACCTCCGTGGCGGTTCTGTGGATGCGGCTGGAATCGCGCACGCCCGGATTCCCGGAATCGATGAGCACGGATTCACCATCCGGCGTGACGATCAAAGTCCCGCCGCCGCCCTCCACGTCCACCCAATAGATATCCAGCGTGCGGTCCTTCTCGCCGGCGTGGGACGCCGTGCAGCAGAAGAGAGAGAGCGAAACGAGAGAGATGATCTTTTTCATAGTCTTGAAGATTGGTCTTCGGAAACTAGTCAGAGGCGCGTGAGTTGAACAGGCCAAACCACGGCGCTTCATCAGGGGAATTGGTTTGTCTTTTGCACCCCGGGCCACTAAACACCCTGCCGACTGTCTGCATGAACAAGAACTCAAACTGGCGCATCCTGAACCTCGCCCTCGCCATCATCTTCTTCGACCAACTGACGAAGCTCGTCGTCTTGCGATACCTGGGCTTTGCGGAGGAGAAGGAAGTTATCCGTGGCTTCTTCAAATTCGTTCACTGGGGAAACACTGGCGCGGCTTGGAGCATGTTCACCGGGAACAACGGTGCGCTGGCCGTCGTCGCCATCGTCGCTCTCTTCATCCTCTTTTTTTTCCGCCATCACTTCAACGTTCACACGCTTGGCGGACAAGTTTCTCTCGGCCTCATCTTTGGCGGCATCATCGGCAACCTCATTGATCGCCTGCTGCCCAGCCGACAGCACGTCGTCGATTTCCTGTACTTCTACGTCATCCGTCGCGATGGCCAGATCGCTGGTTTTCCCGCCTTCAACGTCGCGGACAGCGCCATCTGCGTCGGTGTCGGCCTGCTCTTCCTGCTTTCGTGGCAGGGCGACACCGCTCAAGCGCCGGCTGGAGAGACGAAGGGCTGAACGCTTTCTTCCCGTCGCATGTCCTCGCGCTCTGAATCCTTCACCATCGAACAGTCGCTCCCCAGAGAGCGGCTCGATAAATTTCTCACCACGATCTATCCCGCCGTCTCCCGAGGCATGTTGCAACGCCTCATCGACGAAGGACACATCAAGGTCAACGATCTCGCCATCAAGCCCACGCATCCGCCGCGCGCCGGCGAAGTCGTCACCGTTCACTGGCCGGAGGCGCGGCCCGCCGAGGCGCAGGCGGAAGACATCCCGCTCAACGTTCTCTTCGAGGACAAGGATCTTCTCGTGCTCAATAAAGCTCCCGGCATCGTCGTGCATCCGGCGGCGGGCAACGAAGAGCACACGCTCGTCAACGCTCTCCTGCATCACTGCAAAGGCCAGCTCAGCGGCATCGGCGGCGTGGAACGGCCCGGCATCGTCCACCGGCTCGACAAGGAAACCAGCGGCTGTCTTGTCGTTGCGAAGAACGATGCCACGCACATCGCCTTGTGCGAACAATTCGCCGCGCGCACCACGCAGAAAACTTATCTCGCCATCCTCTGCGGCGAAGTTCCGCGCGCCTCGGGCGAGATTCGCGCCGCCATCGCGCGCCATCCTTCGCACCGCCGTCGCATGGCGGTGAGCATGGGCGAGGGACGCGATTCGTGGACCAGCTATCGCGTCACCGAACGGCTGCTCTACTCCACGCTCGTCGAGGCGGACCTGCACACCGGGCGCACCCACCAGATTCGCGTTCACTTCCAGCACATCGGTTTCCCCGTGGCCGGCGACGACACCTATGGCGAGAGGCAGACCAAGAAGCTCACCGAGCTCACCGATTACGCCGCGCCCCGAGTGCTGCTTCACGCCCACAAGCTCGCCTTCACCCATCCCCGCACCAAGCGCAAGAAGACCGTGACGGCTCCGATGCCGGCGGATTTTCAAGAGGCGTTGAAGCGGTTGCGCGTGGCGGTATAACCACGAAATCGGAACTCAGTAGAACCGAACAGTCCCAGCCCGCTGAGGACTTGTTTCGATCGTGAAGGACTCCGCCGGGGACTGTTCCCGAGTCATTCATTTCGCGGGTCTTCTCGCGGCGATGGAGGATAAATCTTTCCTCAACCGGACCGCTGTTCGCGTGTGCTGGTGGCGC
>CAMCCU010000336.1 GCA_945872975.1 Pedosphaera parvula Ellin514 | reverse complement strand
AGAACCGATCTTCGTGACGGAAGACGAGGTCGATGAAGCCTTTCAGGAAACCTCCCGTCGGCTTGAAGTTCAGGCGTTGAAGCTGCGCTGCAAAGTCCGGGCTCGTGGCGAAATCTCCCAGGCCGCTGGCGACGAGGGCAGGGGAGACGCGATGAATGGGAAAGAAGAACTCGAGCTCGTTCAGTCGCTCGTGGTGGGGAATCCGCGCCAGGTTGAAGTCAGGGCGGCGCGGATCGAGAGCCACCTGGCAGGTGCGGCGAAGGGTTTCGTGAACGGCTGGCGCGAACTTGTCGGCGGAAAAGCCGTGCTCCGTCAGCGTGTCGCGGATGAGCTGTTGCGCGGTGGCGTCTTCGGTGTTCGTGAAGTCGGCGAGCTCAAATAGTTTGTGCAGGCACGTTCCGGCGGCGGTGCCGCGAGGAAACGCGAAGATGCCCGTGGGCTTGGTCTCGTCCTCCACCACGGCCGGAGTTTCGGCGGGTTCGGTGCGGTCGTGGTCCGGCGCTTCGCCGAGGAGGTTGGCGGTAAGCGAAGAGAAGCTGGTGATGCGCCAGTCGCGTGGAATGTGTCCGTTGAATTGGCGCGGGACGAGGGTTTGGTTCGGCTGCGCGGGTGGGCGATACGTCTGCGCCTTGAGGACGGGAACGTCGGTCAGCAGGATGGTTTGCTTTCCCTCAGTGATCGCCGACGAGTCAGCGAGATGCTGGAGGTCGCGCCGTAGCTCAGCGTCGGTGCGGGTCTTGAATGCCGTGTCCATCGCGGCTTGCAGGTTGCCTGACGAACTCGCCGGACGATGAAACAGCCACGCAGGAGCGGAGGTTCCAGCCTTGTTGAACGCGCCCCAGACGAAGTAGCAACGGTTCCGGGCGCGTGTGAGCGCCACGTAGAGCAGGCGCAGGCTTTCGGCGAGCCGTTCGCGGAATTCCAATTGCGCGTGCTCTTCGCGTTCGGGTGAATCGAAATCACAGACGTGTTCCGAATGAGTCCGGCCATTCTCGGTCTCTTGCTGACGGTGGAAATACACCGGCTCGGAATGTTTCCGGTTCAGTTCCGCTGAGCGCCAGGAGAACGGGCAGAAGACGACGGGATACTCCAGCCCTTTGCTTTTGTGAATGGTGACGAGGCGCACCGCTTCATCATCGCGCTCCAGGCGAAGCTGATGTTCCTCGGAAGTTCGTTCGCCGCCGGAGATCTGTTCTTCGAGCCAGCGCACCAGCGGCTCGGCGGCGAGCCGGCGTTCCTGCGCGGTCTGATGCAGCAGCTCGGCGAGGTGCAGCAAGTTCGTCAGCCGACGTTCGCCGTCTTCGTAGGTGAGCAGGCGTTGGCGGATGCCTTCGCGGTGCAGCCATTCGCGGAACATGGCGGTGAAGCCGCGCTGCATCCAGAGCTCGTGATAGTCGTGGAAGACTTGAAGCCGTTGTTGCCAGGCGTTGTCATCGCGGGTCATCGCTTCCAGCGCCGCGCCGTCGAGTCCCTGCAAATCCGTGGCCAGCGCGGCGCGCAGCAGCCGTTCATTCAACGGCCGCGCCATTGCCGCCAAGACTCGGCAGAACTCCTGGGCCTCGTGGGATTCAAACACGCTCTCCTCCGTGTGCAGCACGCTGGGAATTCCGAGCGCGCGCAGCGCGTCTTGCATGATGCGCGCCTGCCGGTTCTCGGGCACGAGCACGGCGATGTCGCGCGGCGTCAGTTTGCGGGTGCCCACGCGCACGTCGCTGTTCAGCAGGCGCGCAATCTCAGCGGCGACGATGGGCGGGAGTTCACTTTGCGCGCGGTCCTTACTGATGGATTTGCCGTCTTCGCCGCGAGGCATGAACCACAGGTGCAGCGGCGGCAATTGAGTGTCGTTCTCCGTGAGTGGTTCTTTGTCCGCCTGGCCGGCGGCGACGACGGGTTGGAACTGGATCTCGTCGAAGAGGAATGGGTTTTCGGCGAACGCGAAGACGGAGTTCACGGCGGTGACGAGCGCGGATTCGGAACGCCAGTTGTGATCGAGCGTGAAGCGATGGTCCACGTTCTGCGCGGCCTCGAGATAGGTGAAGATGTCCGCACCGCGAAAGCCGTAGATGGCCTGCTTCGGGTCGCCGATCAGGAAGAGCAGCGAGGGATTTTCTCCCGTCGTTGGACCGAAGATGCGATGGAAGTTCTGATACTGAACTGGGTCGGTGTCCTGGAACTCGTCGATGAGCGCGGCCTTGTAGCGCGTGCGGATCTCGTGCGCGAGCGCGTCGCCGCCGGACGACTTCAGCGCGGCGTGCAGGCGGGTCAGGAGATCGTCGAAGGTCTGAATCTTGAGCCGTTGCTTGCGCTGCGGCAGGTCGAGCTTCACGAAGTCGAGGAAGGTGAGTTGAAGTCTCGTGATGAAGTTTGCTTCGAGCCCGCAGATTTCCTCGCAGAGATCAAACAGCTCGTGCTCGGGCGTCTCCGCTTTCTTGCTCGTGTCTTCCTCGAGTGCGCTGCGGGAAAGGAACTGAATTGCTGCGAGAGATTCCGGCGTAGGCTCGTCGCTCGTGAAGCAGGCGTCGGCGTGGCGCAGCATCTTCTCGACGATCTCCGGCTTCTTGTGATCGCCGATGGCCCACTTGGATTCGGAGCCGAACAGCTCGCGGATGTTTCCCCTCTCCGCGCGCCAGAGGTTGGCTGCCTTGCGGAAAGCGGCCGTGAGTTCGTCGGCGACGTCGTTCAGCGACTTGCCTGTTAGCGACGAGAGAACTTTGAGCTGGGGATGCCGGCTGTAAGTGCGGAGCAGGGGAAGGAGTTTCTCCGGCTGATACTTGTTCTTGAGCGCGAAGCTGACGCGCAGCGCCGGGGCTTCGTAGAAATGTTTGCGCCAGAAATCATCCGCGACTTCCTGGAGCAGGCTGGAGTCGTCCTTCAGCAGTTCCGTGTCGAAGAGCACGCCGCTCTCGAACGCGCGGTCCTTCAGCGTGCGCTGGCAGAAGCCGTGGATGGTGAAGATGGGCGCTTCGTCGAAGCCGCAGAGCGCGCGGTCGAGGCGGAAGAGCATCTCGGTGGCGCGCGCGCGGTGGGGTGCGATGAGCTCCTTCATCACAGGATTGTCAGAGCAGCCGAGACGAAAGGCGGCGGCGGCGTCGGCGAGCGAGCGGCGAATGCGGTCGCGCAGTTCCTCGGTCGCGGCTTCGGTGAAGGTGACGACGAGAATTTCGCGGACGGAAAGATCCTGTTCGAGAATCAGGCGGAGGAAAAGTCCCGCGATGGTGAACGTCTTGCCGGTGCCGGCGCTGGCCTCAATGAGCGTGGTGCCGGAGGAGAGCGGCGTGGACGCGAGTTGAAATGGAGGATGGCGCGTCATGCCGGGACTTCGGTTTGGTTCGCCAGAATGGGTCCGAAGACTTTCCGGGCCAGCGCGATGAACTCTTCGTCGAGTGGTTCCGCGTCGCGGAAGCAAAGGGTAAAGTGAGGGTCCCCCTTCTCGCCTTTGCGTTCTTGGAACTCGTTGCCTTCCCATGCTGCGAGGGCTTTCGAGATGGGTGGCGCGCTGGTTTTCGATGAGCGGCTGGCGCTGGCGTTCTTCAGGTCGGCTTCGGCAAAGGCGAACGCGGCGGCGGGGAAAAATTTCAGCGGTGTGCGTTGTCCCGCGCGGCAGAGGCCGAGCAGGCCGCTCAGAATCTCACTGGCGTTCGGCGGCGCGGCGTAGGTGAACGTCGTGTCCTCGCCGACGAGCGTGGTGATGGCTGCGGGGTTGGCGACGGCGGCGGCGAGGTGAGTGATCCAGGCGCGAAGGATGTCGGTCGCTTTGATGCGGGCACAGCGGTAAACGAGCGGGCCATGGGCGTTGCGCGAGGTGATTGTTCCAGCGAGATGAAAGTCGCCGAGGGTGAGATCAAGGTTCAGCGGCTCGACGGAGGATGAGGACAGGTGCGGCGCGAGTCGTTGCAGGAACGCGTCCACCGCTTCGTTGGTTCGCTTGAAATCCATCGTGCCGACCGCGCCGAGCGGTAGTTGGCCGGTGGCGGTTTCGATGTTCGCGATCTCGGTAGGTGACGCGCCTTTGAGATCGCGTTCCACCAACTGTTGGCGGAGCTGGTAGCGGTTGAGGCCGTCGAGAACGAACGGTTCGCGCTCGCTCAATTCCTCGTTGGTCTCCGGAAGAAAGATTTGTAGACGACGATTCAGGAAGAAGCGCGCAGGGTTGGTGAAGAAGCGGATGAGATCTTCCAGTGTGACGTCGTGCGATTCGGGTTCGGAATCCTCCAGCGGCGTGGCGAGAAATGGCTTCGGTTTTTGACGCGCTTGCCGGACGGAGTCGCTGGCGCGGCAGTTCTCCTGCGAATAGCTGAAGAGGCGGCTGTCGGCTGTGAAGTATTCCGCGCTGAACGCTTGGAGGCGATGGGTGGTCACGAGCCGTTCGGGAATCGTGACGGGATCGGTGGGAGCGTTAACGGCGGGAAGCCGGAATCCCTGGCTCACGTAGTCGAGCAGTTCGCTGATGAGCACGGACGGCGGTGCGTCGCTGTTGTCGCGGATGCTTTGCCCAACGTAGCTGAGATAGAGGCGGTCGCGGGCGGAGAGAATGGTTTCGAGGAACAGGTAACGATCATCTTCGCGGGTCGAGCGATCGCCGAGCCGTGGCTTGCGCGCCATCAAGTCGAAGCTGAGCTGATGCGTCGGACGCGGGAAGGTGTTGTCGTTCATCCCGACGAGACAGACGATCTTGAACGGAATGCTGCGCATCGGCTTGAGCCCGCAGAAGGTCACGCCGCCGGTGAGGAAGCCTGAGTTGTAGATGTCCTCTTCGAGCGTGGGACGCAGGCGTTCGATGATGACAGCGAGGCTCACGGGCGCGTTGAAGCCGGAGAGAGCGTGCTGTCTCCGCAAGGCGGCGAGCGCATCCCGGATGCTCTGCAGTTCGGCGGCGGCATCTTCCGAAGGCGCGAAGAAATCGTTGAGCAGCGCGGCGAAGGTCGTGGCCCATTCGTCCAGGAGACGCGTGGCGTCGAGCGATTCGACGGTGGTAAATAGTTTCTCGACGAACGTTGCGAACCGGCCGAGGACGTTGGCGGATTCGCCTTCGATGTCGTCGTAGGGAAGGATGTTTTGAAAGATGTGCTCGCCGCGACCGGCGATGCTGTAGCCGAGCAGCAGGCGGTTCAGGCCGTCGCGCCAGGTGTTGCCGGCTATCTTCGGCAGGCTGAGGCGTTCGCGATGCGATGCGTCGATTCCCCAGCGGATGTTCGTTTCCTCAATCCAGTTTCTCGCGAGAACGAGATCGGGCTCGGTCAGCGCGAAGCGTTCGCGAACAGCGGGAGTTTCCAGTAAGCCGAGAACGGTCGCCGCGCCGAGGCGGGTGTTGGGAAGATCGAGGAAGCGGAGGAAGGTATCGATGACCTGGCTTTGGCGTCGCGCGCCGCGATCCGCGACGTTGAACGGGATGGAGCGGGCGTCGTCTTCCGGCGAACCGAAGACGGCTTGCACGAACGGCGCATAGGTCTCGATGTCAGGCGTCATCACCACGATGTCGCGCGGGGCGAGCGAAGGATCGCGCTGGAACCAGGCGAGCATCTGGTCCTGGAGCGCTTCCATTTCGCGGAGCGGACTGTGGCAGGAATGGATTTCCACCGACGTATCGCTGGGTTGAATCTCCAACGGCGGGAAGTCCTCGTGCTTGCCTCGATCGCGCAGGTGAAGGATGTCGCTCTGAACTGAATGAAGGAGGCTCGCCTCGCCCGGTTCCGCGAAGTCTTCCTGCGAGATCCAATCTCCGGCATCGAGCAGCAGCTTAAGGAAATCGCGGCCGAGATAACCCATGGATGCGAGCAGGCGGTTCCCGGTTTCGAGGTGAAGCTGGAACGCTTCCGAGTCTGGAATCTTTTGCTGGCGCAGGATGCGTTCGCCTTCGCGCGCGGACGTGATGTCGCCCCAGTATTCCTGCGAGGGCTGGAGCAGGAAGAGATTCACCTGGCTGTGCTGCGAGAGTCCGGCGAAGAGATCGAGGTAGAAGGGTGGCAGCGCGGAGACGCCGAAGATGGAGAGACGTTCGGGAAAGGCGTGCGTGGTTTCCGGCTGCTTCGCCTTCAAGAGCGCGGCGGCTTTCCTCCACAAGGCGGCGGCGTGCTGTTCCTTGAAACTGGTGGCGACTTCGCGCCAGAGAAGTGGCTGCCAGTCGGTGCCTGCGCCGTTGTCCCATGCGGCAATCATGTCCGGTCGAAAGACGAGATACTGATCAAACAGATTCGCGATCTTGACGGCGAGCTGCACGAGCTTGCAGTCGTCGGCAGCGCCATCGAGATAATGTCGCAACGGCGCGAACTCATCGCGTCCGAGGAGATGCGGCAGCGCGCCCATGATTCGCCAGCTGAGGGTTTCGCGTTCCAACGGCGATTGTGTCGGCGAATCCGGGAAGAGCGTCCGGAAGA
>CAMCCU010000335.1 GCA_945872975.1 Pedosphaera parvula Ellin514 | reverse complement strand
GCGGTGACGGTGGCCTACGGCTTCTGGGACTATCACGGGAACAATTTCAAGAACGCGCGCGAAGACTTGCCGCTGCTCGATCAAGGGCTGACGGCGCTCATTCAGGATTTGCATCAGCGCGGTCTGCAAAACGATGTCAGCGTGATTGTCTGGGGCGAGTTCGGTCGCTCGCCGACCATCAACAAGGACGGCGGACGCGATCACTGGCCGCGTGTCAGTTCCGCGTTGCTCGCCGGTGGTGGAATGAAGGTTGGACAAGTCATCGGCGCCACCGACCGTCTCGGCGGCGAACCGAGCGAACGTCCGGTGACGTTCGGCGAAGTCTTCGCCACGCTCTATCACAACCTCGGTATCGACGTGAACAAGACCACCGTCCCGGATCTCAGTGGTCGCCCGAACTTCCTAGTTCCCGACGGCGCGCAGCCGCTGCGGGAATTGGTCGGTTAGGCTCCGGCAAGTTTTTCGGTCAACTGTCCTCAGCATGAATTTGAAACCGCAATTTGAAAAAGCACGAACTGTCGCGTCGCTGCTCGTGAGCGCTCTCTGCCTTTCGGCGATGTCGGCGCAGGCGGCGAACGACACGAACGTCGTGGCGCAAGCGCAGCCCGCCGCGTTGACCTTGCACGCTCGCATGGAGGCTGGCGCGTCGGAGACGCTGAAGTTGCGTGGCTCGGATGCCCGACAGCAGTTGCTCGCCACGATGCGCCTGACCAACGGCGCGTTGCGCGATGTGACTCGCACGGTCAGCTACGACGTCACTCCGGCCAACATCGTGAAGGTGGACAAGGGCGGGCTTGTCGTTCCGGTGGGCAACGGCTCGGCATCGGTGGTCGCGAAGACGACGGATGGATTGAGCGCGGCGATGTCTGTCACTGTTGAGAAGTTCACCGAAGTTGTCCCGATGAATTTCGCGAACCAGATCGCGCCCATCTTCACCAAGACCGGCTGCAACGGCGGTGGCTGTCACGGCAAGTCGGCGGGACAAAACGGATTTCGCCTCTCGCTGCTCGGCTTCGAGCCGGCGGAAGATTACGAGCATCTCGTGAAGGAAGCGCGCGGTCGACGGCTCTTTCCCGCTGCGCCTGATCGCAGCCTGCTGTTGCTCAAAGGCGCGGCCATCCTGCCGCACGGCGGTGGCAAACGATTGGACCCTGACTCGGATGATTACCGCATGCTCGTGCGCTGGATGACTCAAGGCATGCCTTACGGCAGCACGAACGATCCATCCGTTGATCGCGTCGAGGTTCTGCCCAAGGAACGCGTCATGTCGCTCGGTGGCGAACAGCAGTTCGTCGTGCTGGCGCATTACACGGATGGTTCGGTGGAGGATGTCACTCGTGGCGCGCTCTACGAGCCGAACGACAAGGACATGGCCCGCGCCGACGAGGCCGGGTTTGTGAAGCTGTTTCAACAGCCGGGCGACGTGGCGGTGATGGTGCGCTACCAGGCGAAGGTGGCGACGTTCCGCGCGACGATTCCTCTGGGTGCGCCGGTCGGGAATCTGCCCGTGGCGAAGAATTTCATCGACGAGCAGGTCTTCAAGAAGCT
The DNA here is from genome assembly GCA_945872975.1 of Pedosphaera parvula Ellin514. GTDB lineage: Bacteria > Verrucomicrobiota > Verrucomicrobiia > Limisphaerales > JADJPG01 > JADJPG01. The sequence continues at coordinate 4,829 of CAMCCU010000335.1, read as the reverse complement.
CAGGACCGTCGGGATGCCGCCGAGCGAACTGAGCGATGACGCGACGTTCCTGCGCCGCGTGACGATCGACATCGCCGGACGGTTGCCGACTCCGGAGGAGACGCAGCGTTTCCTGACAGACAAGGATTCAGCCAAGCGCGACAAGCTGATCGATGCATTGATCGACAGCCCGGATTACGCGGATTACTTCGCAAACAAATGGGCCGCGCTCTTCCGCAACAAGCGCGGGGATGCCAGCCAGGCGCGCGGCACGTATGCGTTTCACGGCTGGCTGCGCGACAGCTTTGTGGCGAACAAGCCCTTCGATCAAATCGCTCGCGAGATTGTCGCGGCCTCCGGTGACATCGCGGAGAATCCGCCGGTGGCGTGGTATCGCCAAGTGAGCACCACCACGATGCAGATGGAAGACTCCGCACAACTGCTCCTCGGCCAGCGCCTGCAATGCGCGCAGTGCCACCATCATCCTTACGAGAAGTGGAGCCAGGCGGATTACTACAGCTACGGCGCGTTCTTCAGCCGCGTTGGGCGCAAGGGAGGGTCGCAGCCCGGCGAGGAAATTATCTATCACAAGCGCGGTGCGGCGGAAGGCGTCAACAAGAAGAACAAGGCCACGGTGAAGCCCGCCGGCCTCGGTGCTCCCATCGCGAAGCTCGCGCCCGATGATGATCCGCGTCTGGCGCTCGTCGATTGGATGACGAGCAAGGACAACCGTTACTTCGCGAAGTCGCTGGCGAACCGTTACTGGAAACATTTCCTCAACCGCGGCCTCGTGGAGCCGGAGGATGACCTCCGCGAGACGAATCCCCCGACGAACCCTGAGTTGCTCGACGCGCTGGCGAAGAGTTGCGTCGAGAGCGGCTACGATCTCAAGGCCTTGGTGCGCGCGATCTGCCGTTCGCAGACGTATCAACTCAGCGCGGTGCCGAACCAGTTCAACGCGATCGACAAGCAGAACTACTCCCGTTACTACCCGAAGCGCCTGACGGCGGAAGTGCTTTACGACGCGGTGAATGTTGTGACGAAGTCCGAGGCGAAGTGGGACGGGCTTCCGGTTGGAACGCGCGCGGTCTGTCTTCCGGACAACAGCTTCAATGCGAACGCCTACTTCCTCCAGGTCTTTGGCCGGCCGGAATCTTCCAGCGCGTGCGAATGCGAGCGCAGCCAGGACGCCAGCCTCGCGCAGAGCCTGCATCTGCTGAACTCGAAGGACATTCAGGCGAAGGTTTCCGACGACAAGGCGCGCGCCGCTACGCTGGCGGCGGACCCTCGGAGTGACGACGAGAAGATTCAGGAGCTCTATCGCTGGGCGTTCTCGCGCGACGCGAAGGCGCAGGAGATTCAGGCGGCCAAGACGCATCTCGAAAAGGGATCGAACAAAAGCAGCGACGAGAAGGGCAACCCGGTCAACGGTCGTCGTCAGGCATACGAGGACATCGTCTGGGCCTTGCTGAACACGAAAGAATTCCTGTTCAACCACTGAGCTGGACGGATTCTGTTAACCACGGATGGACACGGATTTGTCCGGACAAGAACACTTCCGTTCTGAGTAAAGCCTGCTCTCGCTGGATTCTTTTCCTCATCCGTGTCTATCCGTGTTCATCCGTGGTTAAGCATCCTTCCCGCTTTGAACGCAAAACATCCGAAGGCAGCCCGCGCCGCCTTCGGATGATTGCTGAAAGGATTTCCCCGCTCAGAGAAACTTCGTCTGGCCGGGCATCGCGACCTTCACCTCAGGTGCCGGTGAATCCCAGGTGAGATTGTCCGGCACGAGCTTCTCCTGCGAATTGAGCGCCTGCTCGTAAGTGATTTCCTGGCCGGTGTAGGCCGCCATCCGCCCCATGATGCCGACCATCGTGCTGGTCGCCATGCGGTCGCCATCGTTGATGTGTTTGCCGGAGCGGAGGGAGGCGAAGAACTCGGCGTGCTCGACGTCATACATGATCGGCTTCGGGCCGGAGTAACGCCAGTTGCGCTCGCCCTTGTCGTCCAGCGTCAACGTTCCGCTGAAGCCGAGATCCTTGCCCGTGCCCTTGGTGCCGAAGTAAGTCGCGGAATTGTCGTTCGCGCAGCCGGCCTGCTGGCGGGTGAAGAGGAAGCCGCGCACACCGTTCGCGTATTCGTACACGATTTCAAAGTGGTCGAAGATGTTGCCGTACTTCTCGGCGGTGCGGACCTGGCGTCCGCCGTGCGCGGTGCATTTCACCGGCACCACGTCCTTCATCGCCCACTGCATCCAGTCCACCGCATGGATCGCCTGTTCGCAGAGATGATCGCCGGAGAGCCAGGTGTAGTAATACCACATGCGAAGCTGCTTCTGCAGCGGCGTGATGTCCTTGGGGCTGGAACGATCCCAGAGGAAGCCCGTGTTGTAGGTGGCATACATCGACGTGAGGTTGCCGATGTCGCCGTTGTGAATCTTCTCGTAGAGCGCGCGCTGCGGCGAGCTGTAGCGCCAGCAGAAGCCCGCGCACACGGCGAGGTTCTTCTTCTTGGCCTCGGCCACGCTTTCCATGATGGAGCGGACGCCCGGCGCGTCGGAGGCCATCGGCTTCTCCACGAACATGTGCTTGCCGGCGGCGACGGCGGCCTTCATGTGCAACGGTCGGAAGCCGGGAGGCGTCGCGAGAATCACCACGTCGCAGCCGCTGTCGAGGACGGCCTTGTAGGCGTCGAGCCCGACGAACTTGTTCTTGTCCTCGACCTTCACGCGGGAGCCGAGGTCGGCGTCGCGCTTCATGTGGCCGAGCTTGGAATCGATCTGCTCGGCGTAGATGTCGCCGATGGCGTGGATGGTGGAATTCTTGTCGCCGCGCAGTGCGTTCATCGCCGCCTCGCTGCCACGTCCACCGCAGCCGATCAGGCCGATGCGGATCTCATCACCGGGCGATGCGGCGGAGGATTTCGTGCCGAGAATACCGGGCGCCGCGATGACTCCGCCGAGCGTGGCGACGGTGGAAGTTTTCAGGAACTGGCGACGGGTAGTCTGACTGGGTTCAGATGAATTCATGTGAGTAGTGACGGTGTAGCACGAGGTTCATTCAAGGACAACGCAATGAATTCGCGTGTGGTTACTCTTCCGTTGCTTTTGAAACTCGACGCAGGCGACCGGGGTTGGTAAATCCAACGCCATGCCCCACCAATTGCATCTCGAATAACTTCTCGGAAACAACCATGGATCGACCACTCGATGAGCTTTGTGTCAGTGTTGAGGACTGACCCTTTTCTGTTCACGCTAAAGGATTTTGGGGCGGACGCATCAAATTGGGAATGTATCCAGGATTTAAGCCATGAAGGTTTACCACATATATCCACTCGCAAAACCGTACGAAGGTAATTTTGACCACTATGCAACGCTTCGAGTAAATGAAAGGGATCGGCGTTTATTCGGTGGGGATGATTTTTCAGGCCGCCCGTATCCAAGAAAGTGGACACCGGTCGAACTGTATGTTGCTCAACCCAACCGCCTTCGGCCCGATTTCTTCCACTTTGGATTTTCAGCATTCGTCTGCAATCAACGAGCAATGGAGATGGCGCAGGGGGTATTGGAAGAGGCTGGGGAACTGCTTCCGGTCACTATCGAACGTGAGCCAGGAAACTATTTTATCTACAATGTCACCAACTGTCTCAACGTTCTGGATCACGCGAGGTCTAAATGGCAGCCCTATGGCCCCGACGGTAAGTTCAAGCGACTGTTGGAACCGGTCTTCATCGCGGAACGATTTGGTGACGAGAGCGTCTTCAAGTTTCCTGAGGATCCTATTACTTCATACTGTTTTGAAAGAGGAGGGGATGGCGACGAAGAGGGATTCAAAGCGTTGGTCGAAAGGGATGGCTTAACGGGGTTGGAATTTAAGTTGGTGTGGAGCGATGAATCGTGAAAGCGGAATTGCAAAAGTTCTTCCAGCTTGAGATTCTTTTTCTTACTGCTGATAGGGGTCACAGCGGCGGCTCCCGCCGAGCTTCCCTCGAACGACGGCAGCCCGCCCGCCGCTCTGCGTGCGCCACGCAACCATCATTTGCTTCAAGCACGCTCGTGCCGAAGCTCGGCGGCAAGTTGCCGCCGAGAACGGGCGGGTCGCCCGTTCCACCGAGGCTCATGCTCTCACCCGCTTTTAGTCGCATCCAATGAAAACAAAAACCAAGCGCAAGAAACACAGGCGCGTTCAAAGCGGAGGCGAACGCAGCGCGATCATTGAGGACTGCGCGCATCGGCCAGCGCATGAGCGTTGGCCTACTGCTTCCGCAAGCGGAAGAATTGGTTGCCTGCGCCGGGGACGACGGTGAACACGTTCTCTCCGCTCACTTGAATCAGCGTTCCGACGGCCTGGGTCCAGGCGTTGGCGGGGGCATCCACCGTGGGAGCGACGTACACCTGCCAGCCGACTGCCGTCGCCGGCCAGCGTAGCTCGATCAAATCGTCCGCGAAGACGACGTCCAAGGTCGGAGGTGACTGTGCGTCCTCGTAGCCATTGGCGACGAGTTCCAGATTGAAGCTGAGGTCCGAGCTGTCCGGCGCTTGTTGATGGATTTCCACGGCGAGGATGTTCGTTCCCGCCACCATGCTTGTCGCCGGCACGCTCGTGATGAAGAAGGTCTGCTCGTCCGCCCCGCCCACCGAGGTGGACGCGGTGGTCAGGTAGGTGATCGCGGCGGGAGCTTCCGCCATGTTGCTGCGGTAGAGCTCGCGGCCGTTGAGCCATACGATGGCGCCGTCGTCGCGAAGCAGCTTGAAGGTCAGGTTGGTGTAAACCGCGCCGACGGGAGCCACGAACGTGCGCCGGAAATAGGTGGTGATGTATTTACTCGAAGCGCTGGGTCCGAAGCTGACG